>JBEQUD010000029.1:0-3096 GCA_040349235.1 Acidobacteriota bacterium | reverse complement strand
CGCGACGCGCGGCAATTCCGTGGACCCCGATGTCAGCTTCAGCATCGCGGCGCCGGCGGGCGCCAGGCTTGGGGCCGCCTGGTCGAGGCGGAGCAGGCGCGTGCCGCCTGGGAGGGCCGTGTCGCTCCGGGCGTCGAGCGGCAGCGGCCGGTCCGACACCACCGCGGCGGCACCGCTCCGCTCGACGAGGGCGACCGCTTCGGCCGTCGTCGTCTCGCCGAGGGGCAGGAGTGTCGCGCCCGCGTCGAGGCACGCGGCCACCAGCGGAAAGTAGATCGCGCGATTGCCGACCAGGGAGACGACCAGCGAGCCGCGCCCGAGCCCGGCCGCGCGGAATGCGCGCTGGAGCGCCTGGAAGTCGGCGAAGAGATCCGCGAACGTCGTGGCCGTGCCGTCAGAGAGGTCGCGTACCGCGATGACGGACGCTCGATCGCGGCAGACTTGCTCGAAGCGTTCGGCCAGGGGGCTCTCGGACACGGATGCTAGAATGGCCGAGTCGTTCCGTGAGTTCAAGCCTACCGACTGCCGGCGCAGGAGCCGACGACGCCGGCGACGCCGCCGATGCCGGCGCA
This sequence comes from Acidobacteriota bacterium, assembly GCA_040349235.1. Classification (GTDB taxonomy): domain Bacteria; phylum Acidobacteriota; class Vicinamibacteria; order Vicinamibacterales; family CAVVIG01; genus JBEQUD01. Next base: position 2,524 of record JBEQUD010000029.1, on the reverse strand, counting down.
CAGGCCTCGATTGTCGATCGTCTGCCGCATCGCCCGCCGATGCGCCTGGTCGAAGAAGTCCTCGCGCTCGTGCCTGGCGAATCCATCCGGGCACGCCGCGTCGCCCATGCCTCGGACTGGTATTTCGACGGGCACTTCCCGGGCGATCCGGTCATCCCCGCCATCGTGCTGGCCGAGCTCGTCGCGCAGGCGGGCGGCCTTGCGGCCTCGACCATCGCCCACGATGCGCGTCAGCAGGGCATGCGCGTCGCCGCGTTTACCGGTTTCAAGTTCCCAGCCGCCGCGCGGCCCGGCGCGGTGCTCGAGGTGACTGCCCGTGTGACGGGACGGCTCGGCGGCATGGTCAAGATCGAGGGCGAGGTCACGGCCGATGGGGTTCGCGTGGCGGCGGGCGGCGTGACGCTGGCGGAAGTCAGTTCGCCTCCCGCGGAGTAGGCTCCGTCACCGTGCTGGCTGCGCCGCCACGAGCCACGGCGGTTGGCTAGACAGCGCCTCCATCGTGCGATCCGCTCGGGACATCGTCCGGCCAGTACGGGTAGAACTGGTACCACAGGTGCGGATACAGACGAATCTGCGCCTCGAGCTGCGTGGCAAAAGCCTGCGTCGCGCGCTGCACGGCGTCCTCGCGGTCGATCGACGCGTCCACGAAAATGGCGTCGCCGAGCTGGGCGACGAAGTGCCCGCCTGGTTGCCGCAGCATGAAGGTCGGCAGGAGCGGCGCACCGGACATCAAGCCAATCATCGCGGGCGTGCGGAGAAACGACGCCGGGCGGCCGAAGAACTGTACCTCGACCGAGTCGCGGCCCACGTGGCGATCGAGCAGCATGGCCACACCCCGGTTTGCAGACAACTGCGCCCGGATCCGCAGCGCGGTGTCGAGTGTCTGGCCGATCTCGAGGGTGTCGATGCCGAGGACTTCGCGCATGCGCAGGCGAAACGCGTGGACGACGGGGCTGGCTTCCGCCTTCACGACGACGGTCAGCGGGCAGCCGTGGAGCTGCCGCAGGACGACGCCGCCCAGTTCCCAGTTGCCGAGGTGCCCGCCGACGAGCAGCACGCCGCGACCGCGTGCCAGCAGCCCGTCAAACTGTTCGTGGTTTCTGGGCGTCACCATGGCCGCCACCTTCTCCGGCGGCATCGACAGGCTGCGGATGAAATCCGCAGTGTCTCGGGCGTACGTGCGATACGTGAGCCGGGCCAGGGCGTGGCGCTCGTGGTCGCTCGCGTGCGGGCAGACGACGCGCAGGTTGGCGAGCAGGGCATCCGTGCCGCTGTGGAGGGTCTTGTACGCGATCCACGTGGCGGTGTCCGCGACGGCGTAGCCGCACCACCGCGGGAGCGTCCGCGCCAGGTGGTAGGCGAGCCCGAACACCAGCCCGTTGTTCAGCGAGCCCGCGTTCCACCGCACGGTTGCGAGGTCGGAGTCGGTCCGCACGTCAGCGCGTGAGGTAGCGGTACTTGACCGCGAGGAGACACGTGCGGGACGTGTCGCGGAACGGGCGAATCTTGCTGTGCGCGCCGACGTAGTCCAGGCGCCGGATGGACACGCGGTCCAGGTGCGCCCCAGCCCGGACCAGCTTGATGAGCATCTCGGTCTCGATTTCGTAACCCGTGGCCGTCAGGGTGATCCGGCGCAGGCAGTCGCTGCGGACCAGCCGGAAGCCGGATTGCGAATCCATCACGTCGGCACCGATGAACCCCGAGAGGAGCCGGCTGCCGATGATGTTGGTGTAGTACCGCGACCGCGGCATCGTCTCCCTGACGAACTCGCGCTCGCCGATCACGAAATCGCCCGCGCCGCGCTCGATGGCGGCGATGAGCGCCGGGATTTCGCCCGGGTCATGCTGCAGATCCCCGTCGATGAAGAGGACGTGGGAGCACGGCAGCGCCAGCACGTGCGACAGCCCCGTCCGGATAGCGCGCCCCTTCCCCATGTTGTGGGCGTGCTGCAGGACGGTCGCGCCGGCCTCGCGCGCGCGCGCCGCGGTGTCGTCGGTCGATCCGTCATCGACGACGATGACGTCTGGGACCCACCGGCGCGTGCCGGCAACGACCGCCGCGATGTGTGGCGCCTCGTTGAAGGCGGCGATTACCGCGCAGGCCGTGACCATCGGTCAATCTGGAGGACGAGCGCCGGCAAGAGGACGACCGACGCAATCAGACAGCAGGTGAGGGTGACGAGCGACACCACCCCGAACCGCTGCAGGGGGCCGTAGCTCGAGTTGACGAGGGTGCCGAACCCGATGAGCGCCGTTACGCACGCGATGACGATGGCCGGGGCCGTGCGAGCGACCACGTCGCCGATGTCCGTCGTCCCTTCCACGACACGGCGGTAAAGGATGTAGATGCCGTAGTCCACGGAGATGCCGATGAAGGTGACGACCGCGAAGAGGGAGAACAGATCCAGCTCCACGTGGGCGAGCGCCAGCAGGCCCCCGGCCCACGCGAAGCCGACGAGGGTCGGGAGGAGCGCGAGCAGCGTGAACGGCACCGAGCGGAACACCGCGTAGATGAGCAGCGTCAC
>JBEQUD010000014.1:0-3443 GCA_040349235.1 Acidobacteriota bacterium | reverse complement strand
CCCGCCTCGCTGGCCTGGCCGGCGCGGATGCCGAACTGCCCCAGCTGATTCACCGCGAGCGCGGACGCGGTGCCCTGGAGCGATCGCGGCAGCTGCGGCGCCAGCGCGACGGCGCGAAACGGCGTGTCGGCGGCGCCATGCCGTGCCTGCAGGTAGCGGTTCAGCCAGCCGTCCGACGTGCTCTTCACGCCAGGGGTCGCCGTCTCCATGTAGTCCTGCGCGTCGAAATGGGACCGCGTGCTGTCGGGCGATCCGCACGCATCGACGACGGCCAGCAGGCGCCGGTCCCAGAGCGGCCGGAGCGCGCGCAGGCGGGGATTGAGGCCGAAGAACCCATCGAGGTCTAGGGCGCTGTCATCGCCGCTGCCCGGGCGCGGCACGGCAATGCTCGGCCGCGCGCGGTAGTAGTCCGCGTCGCCGTACGGCACGACTAGGCTGAGCCCATCGCCGGCGCCCCGCTGGAAGACGGCGATGAGCCGCCGCGGCGCGCCGCCCGACCCCGCCGCGCGCACCGTCCGCGCCAGAAACGTCGGCGCGAACCCGAGCGTGACAAGCGCCAGCGCCCCGTCTTTCAAGAACACGCGCCTCGAAGTCATAGCCGCCCCTCCTGCACGACAGCCGCCGAGCCACTCATCTCCGCTGGAACTCCGGAGACCCAAGTGTCAGCGCCGCCATCTGTCCGCTGGTCGTGGCTCGGACGATCGTCGCGCGCGTCGTGTCCGAGACATCCCCGCGGAGGATCGCCTCGAGAATGTCCGGCCCGGCGGGGTCGCTGTCGGGGACCGCGACGCCGCGCAGCTTGTTACCGGTCAGCTGGACGGCGAAGTTCATGCGGTTGACGAGCGCGCCCGTGTTGACCCACGCGTCCGCGGTGTCCTTGTAGCCTGTCGGAGGCTGGCACATGTAGAGCGGCATGCCGAGCTGCTGCATGGTCCGCACGAGGGGCGCGGCGTTCTGGACGTCCGCACCGGTCGCCCTCAGTGCGCTCGCGACGAATTCGAACGGTGTCTTCACCTTCGCGCGATAGGCGTCGGGAGCGAGAAATTCCGGCGACCAGAGGAGCGTGCGCATGACCTCGCGCAGGTCGCCGTTGGTGTCACGAAACCTCGCCGCGACGCGCTCGACCAGCGCGGGCGGGGGCGTGTCGCTGACGAAGCGTCGGACCAGCTTGGTCGAGATGAAACGCGCGGTTGTCGGATGCCGGGCCAGGATGTCGAGTACCTGCTCGCCGTCCTCCTGGCCGCCGCCCGCCCTGATGACGTGGCCGAGGACCACCTTCTGTCCCTGGTCGTGCAGGCGCGGCTCGAACACGAAGTCGCCGCCGAGCCGGGGCGTGCGGATCGTCCATCCCGTCAGGGCCCGTGCCACCTCGGTGACGTCTTTCTGCGTGTAGCCGCCATCGACGCCGAGCGTGTGCAGCTCCATCAGCTCGCGGCCGTAGTTCTCGTTGAGGCCCTTCGGCGCCTGCCGCGGATTCCCCTGCGGCCGCGGCATCGGGGGATACACGAACGCGCCGCCGAACGCACCCCGCCCACGACGGAACGCGGGACGCGCGGGCAGGTGCGGCCCGTTCGGATCCGCGCTCATCCAATTGTCCAGATAGAAGAGCATGGCGGGGCTCTTCGCCGTGGCACCGAGCAGATCGCGGAACGTGCCGAGCGCGTGGGGGCGGATCACGTCGCGCTCGTAGGCCGTGAGCAGGAAACGGTCGGGGCCCTTGCGCGCGTCCACGTTGAAATGGTTGAACCAGAAATCCACCAGCACTTCCTGCAGCTGGCGTTCGCTGTAGGCGGCGCGCAGGATCTTCTGCGCGCTCAGTTCCACCATGGGACGGGCGGCCTGCTGGCGAATCGCGTCGGGTATCTCGGGTTGTTCGGGCGACGTCTGGGCCGCAGCGCCACCCGCCTGCAGCTGGCGCTTCAGGCGGGCTTCCATCGCCGGCCGCTCGAACTGCTCGGCGAGGTCGTGGGAACTCATGCGGAGCGTGGAGAGATCCGCCAGTCGGGCATCAACCGCCGGGTCCGCTATGCGCTCGGGATGGAGCTGCTGCTCGAGGTAGTTGGGCACGCCGAGCGCGCGGACACGTTCGACATCACCCGGGCGTGGGCCGAACCCGACGCGGTTCAGGACGGAGGCAATGGTTGCGTCACCAAGCGGCGGCGTGGCTTTGGCCGACAGGCGACTCGGGGCGCCGAGCGCGCCCGCGCCGAGAACCAGACCCGCCGCCAGGGCGCCGGAAACAAATCTCGGTGTCATGGCGGGTTAGACCCCGCGGGTGAGTGGGAAGTCAAAAAGCGCCGACGCGGGGCGCGGGCTCAGCGGATGCGCACGCGGGACTGCTCGCGCATGAACTGCTGGACGTAATACGGCCCGCCGCTGCCGCGTCCGGTCGAGCCACTGGCCTTCCAGCCGCCAAACGAGTTCACGCCTGGCCAGGCCCCGGTTGTGGCCCCCGCGCGCCGGTTCACGTAGGTGACGCCGGCCTGAATCTCATCGAAGAACTGCGCAATCTCGGCGTCGTCTTCGGAAAAGATCCCGGCGGTCAGGCCGTATTCCGTCTGGTTCGCGAGAGCGAGCGCGTCGCCCAGCGTGGCCACTTCCGCGATGAGGGTGATCGGGACGAACAGCTCCTCGGCGAACAGCGGATGGCTGGGCGGAAGGCCGTCGATGACGGTCGGCTCGACGAAGTAGCCGTGCGCGAAGTCGCCGCTGGTCAGCCGGCGCCCCCCTGTCAGCACGCGGCCGCCGTCGGCCGTCGCGCGGGCGATGGCCTGTTCGTATGTGCGCACCGCGTCCTCACCGATCACGGGGCCGAGGTAGACGTCCCGGTCGAGCGGGTTGCCGATCGTCAGCGTCCGTGTTTTTTCGACGAGCGCCTCGACGAGCGCGGCTCGAACGCTCTTCGCCGCGTACACGCGCGAGCATGCCGAGCACTTCTGCCCCTGGGCGCCAAAGGCCGATCGCATCACGCCGTCGGCGGCTTTGGCGAGATCTGCCGAAGGCATGACGATCGCCGGGTTCTTGCCGCCCATCTCGACGACGAGCGGGCGAGGCACCAGCCTCGCCGCGTTGTCGCGAACCAGGCGCATGCCGACGTCCTTCGAGCCCGTGAAGACGACGCCGTCCACGTCCGCGCTGTCCGCGAGCCGCCGGCCTGCGGTCGAGCCGCCGCCGGTGATGAAGTTGAACACACCGGGCGGCACACCGGCCTCCGCCATCACTTCGGCCAGCTTGTAGCCGACGAGCGGCGTCGCGGAGGCGGGCTTGAAGACGACGGTGTTGCCGGCGACCAGCGCAGCGCCGGCGGGCCCCGCGGCCAGGGCCAGCGGAAAATTGAACGGCGAGATGACCGCCCAGACCCCGTAGGGGCGGAGCACGCTGCTGTTCTCTTCGCCAGGCCCGAGCGTGCCGAGCGCGACCTCGAAGCCGTCGTGCGCCGTCAT
>JBEQUD010000489.1:0-4554 GCA_040349235.1 Acidobacteriota bacterium | reverse complement strand
GATGCGCACGGGCAGACGATAGCTGCCGGTGCCGTCGGTCGTCGCGAAGAAGGTGTTGCCCGTCGCCTCGTGAACGGCGGTGATCGTCACACCAGGCAGCACGCCGCCCGTGATGTCGGACACGATGCCGCTGACAGTGGCTTCCTGCGCGCGCGCGGTCGCCGGCAGCACGAGGCTCGCGAGGAACACGAGCAGAGGCGCGATCGTCGATCGCTTGTTCAGAGCGTTCCTGTTCATGTGTGGGGTCTCCTGCAGCGTCGTAGTGCAAGTGACATTCCACAGAACGCGCAACGAGGCCGATGTGCACGAGAGCGATGCGGCGCACGGACGATTGTGCGCACACGCGACGTCTGGACGTGCTCCGCCTATAGCCTCGCGTATAGCGTCGGTGTCATCGACCTCGCTACGCGCGTCGGCCGCCCGCGTCAGTCGGTCCGATGCACGCGAATCGACCTCACCGAAATGTGCGGTGCAGCAGACGAAATGGACTCAATTGTTCATCGCGTGGCGGCGCGCGCGCGCCCGAGTCGCGATTCCACCCTGAAATCATTGGTCCGATCGATCATCGCCCGCACAACGCGCAGGTCGGGCTCGGCGCGGTCGGCACGCGCAGAGACGACCATCCTGGACGCTGTTGGCGCCTCCACTACCTCGACGGAGATAGACGTTAGTGTTCAGATCGTCGTAGTGCCCGAACAGTTTTGACGCCGCATCCGGATGTTCTGCCCGCACGCGTCCATTGCCGTGGCGCCGCTGTGACAACGCGTGCATGGCTGCATCGGGCGGAGACGCGCGTGCGGTCCCGCGGAGAAAGACGTTGGAGTCGAGATTGCAGTCTGCCGATCGTCAGCGACCAATCCCGTTCGACTTCGACCACCACCAGCGACGCGGCGCTCGAACCCGCCGGCGACGCGCCGAAGAGAGACGCGCCGAAGAGCAACGACGCGAGGAGGAATGTGTGTCCATGGAGAAATACGTACCCATCATCAAGGCGACGGGCGTGGCGATCGTGCTCGGCGCGATCGTCGTCGCCGGCGATCGCGTGGGGCTCGCCCGCGCCCCGGCACAGGCGCAGCCCTTCACCTTCCACCTGGAGGAGGCGACGATCCGCGACGTGCATCGCGCCATTCGTGAAGGGCAGATCACGTGCGGCGGCCTCGTGAAGGCCTACATCGCACGAGCCAAGGCGTACAACGGAGTGTCGAACGCGCTTCTGACACCGGACGGCGCGCCGATCCCCCCGGCCACCGGCACCGTGCGTGCCGGCCAGCCCCTCGTGTTTCCCACCACGACGGTCAAAGCGTCCACCATCCTTCCGGACCTGGATCAGTACGCCGGTCCGCCGCTCGAGTGGGGACGCATGGAACCGACAGCTTCGGACCCCACCGTGCAGCAGCAGTACGGCATGACGGTCGGCCTCCCGAACGCGGGCCAAGTCAACGCGCTCGGCACGATCAACATCCGCGGCGAGCGATCGGTCACGTGCAAGGGGGACTTCGACAAGCGCCCGTCCGACGGCCCGCTGCCTGCGGGGGCGCCGCCGGTCTGCGAGGAGTTCCGCAAGCAGCCCGACGCCCTCGAACGCGCGGCGGAGCTCGACGCGCAGTACGGCCGCACCCCCGACGTCGCGAAGCTGCCCATGTACTGCATCCCGTTTTCGTTCAAGGATCCGTTCGACACCAAGGACATGCGCTCGACGGGCGGGGCGGATGCGCGGTACGACATCGACTTCCCGGCGCGGGACCACGTCCTGGTCGATCAGCTGCGCAAGAAGGGCGCGATCATCTACGCCAAGTCGGTGTTGACCGAGTACAACGGCCGTGCCGGCAATCCGGGCGGTAAGAACATGCCGACCAAGGTGCTGGTCTCCACCCTCGGCTACCAGCGCAGTTCGTGGGCGGGCAACCCCTCGAACGTCTACGACACGACCCGCGCCGGGTCGCTCGGCTCCAGCTCGGGGTCGGCCGTGGCGGTGAGCAGCAACCTCGTCATGTGCGGGCTCTGCGAGGAGACGCGCGCATCGTGCCGCGGCCCGGCGAACCACAACTCGGTGGCGCTCATCCTGCCGCACAAGGCGCTCATCGGGTTCGATGGCGGCGCGATCGGCTCCGACATCTACAACGACCGCACGGGCATCCACTGCCGCAACATCACCGACTCGGCAAGGGTGCTCGATGCGCTCAAGGACCCGAAGGAGGGTTACTACGACCCGCGTGACGTGTTCACGGCCGTCCCGCGTTCGTCGGTGCTGAGCCATCCGTATGTCGATACGGCCGCGATGCCGGGCACGCCCGGTTCACTGAAGGGCATGCGCATCGGCATCATCCGGGAATCGATGGCCATGAACCCGAACGTGAAGGCTACCGAGCCCATCGTCACGGCCGCGGCCAAGGAGATCAAGACGATGCTCGGCGCGCACCTCGGGGCCACGCTCGTGGAATCGACCGACCCGATGTGGAAGGACGACCCCGAGATCGAGAACATGACCACGACCTTCACCACGGCCCTGACCAAGCTGATTCCCGTCTTCATGCCGGACATCCTCTTCAGGGTCAACAACGCCGGCAAGGCCGTGTTCCCCGATGTCGCCGCGGCGGTGAAACCGACCGAGTTCGCCCCCGGCAAGACGTTCGGCACGGGCACCATGGCCCCGGTGGACTACCTCGTGGCGCTCGCGGAAGGCCGCGTGCCGCCGCCGTCCAACCTGAACATCAGGACCATCCAGCAGCAGGAAGAGTCGATGGCGTTCCGCTTCCACTTCGTCCAGTACGCGAGCCGCCGGGCGGCCGACTGGAAGGCGCGGGGCTTCACGGAAACGCTGGTGGACTTCCCCACGCTGAATGCGCGCTCGAAGTTCTGGGGTGACGACCAGCGCGCCGCGTTCAAGAACTGGGAGGAGATCGACGACATCCGCAACGTGCCGCTGGCCGGGCGCCAGGGCATCAACGAGCGCATCATGCTCCGCGAGCTCCTGCGCCGCGTCGATCAGATGGTGATCCTGGAAAATCACCTCGACGCCCTCGTCCGTCTCCACACGCCGCTGCCGCCTGGCAAGATTGGCGGCGCGTCGCCGCCGGAGACAGGCGGGAACGAGTCCGCGATGGGCCCGAACGCCGGGGAGACGGAAGTGCTCATCCCCGCCGGCTACGTGACCACGGTGTACGACCCGGTGTTCGCGCTCAACGCGAGCAAGAAGCGCTACATCTCGGTCAACACCAACACGCCGACCACGATTCCCGCACCGGGCCTGCCCTTCTCGCTCGTGTTCCGCGCGGAAATCGGCAAGGAGGACGTCATCCTGAAAGTGGCGTCGGCCTATCAGGCTGCGTCGAAGCGTCGCGTGTCGCCGCCGCAGTTCGGGCCGCTGCACACGGAAATCGCACGAGCCGAGCATCACTGACCGGCACGAACGACCGCTCCCCGGCAGCGGACCGCCGCTGCTGGGGAGGGTCGCCGGCATCCGGCCGAGATGGGCGCGGCATGGCCGCGGTACAATCACCCCATGGCCCGCTACACGCTTGTTTACGGCATCCGCCTCGTTCCCGAAGGCTCGGTCACCGGCGTGTCCGATGCCAGCCTGACACTCGCGGACGGCACGACCGCGGGCCTCACGCTCCACACCATGGACGGAACCATCCCGCAGTTGCGCCGCTCGCTCGACCGCAGCCTCGACGCGTTCTTCGATGTGCTGCCAGGGGCGGAGGACGAGGACCGGGAGCAGTTCGGCGACTAGGGCTGCATCTTCAAGCCGCCAGGGTGCCGGCAAGAGCACGGCGCACGTTGACACACGAACATGGCGTGCGTTGCCAGAGAGCGCCCGCGCGTGTTGGCGCATCGGTCGTACCCGTCGGCGGCAGACGCATCGCGCGCCGGAAGTTGTGCTTGCCGCTCACGCCCTGCCGCACCCGCATCGACTACCAGCTGATCTCAGCGCCGGTTGCCCGTGGCACGCACCGACACAGCTGATTCAACACAACTTCGACTTCCGCTCGAATCGGCGCGCTCAGACGTCCGCCGCCGACGGGCACGACCGCTGCGCTGTTGCGGGGCGAACGACCACCGGACCCGCTCGGCAATGAAGGTTGCGAAGGGCGCTATGTCCATGTCGATGCTCGCACTGTCCAGCGCGGACAGGTAGGCGTCACGGTCTTCGACGTGTATGACCGTCCAGGGATACCCCCCGGCGGCGGCCATGGTGTTCATCACGAAGCGCGCCATCCGGCCGTTCCCGTCGGGGTACGGGTGGATGTAGCCGACAAGCCAGTGTCCGAGCACCACGCGGACGCTACATTCCGTTTCGGCCTCGAGGAGATCGAATAGCGCGGGCATCGCATCGCGCACGACTTCCCAGCGCGGCGGAACGTAACGCGACGTCCGGAGATACACGGCGTCGTTGCGGTAGCCGGCAAGCGCGCCTGCGGGCACGAGGCCTGCGGCCACGCACGGCTGGAAGAGTTCGCGATACCAGTCCATGTGGGATGCGCGCGCGCGGGCACCGGGGTTTGCACCGTCGATGACTTCTGCGACCGTTGACTTCACCCTCTGGAACGCCTG
>JBEQUD010000077.1:0-14514 GCA_040349235.1 Acidobacteriota bacterium | reverse complement strand
CAGGCGACGACCGCGGCACCGAGGGCGACGATGACGGCGGCCACGAATGGACGGAACATGCGATGCGGCCTCACTTGGTGGCGACCTCGGGCGTCACGGTCAGCTCGACCCGGCGATCGAGCGGCAGGAACGCGGTTGCGGCGGCGCGGATGTTGGAGGGGGACAGCGCGCGATAGCGGCCAAGGTCTCCGCCGAACCAGTCGGGATCCCCAGTGGACGTGAAATACGCGTTGATCTGATCGGCCGTGCCGCCGAAGCCGCCGAGCCGTTCGAGGCGACTGAAGAACGAGGCCTCGATCTGGTTGAGCGAGCGTTCGACCTCGTGCGCCGACGGCCCCTCTCGCTGCAGCTTCTGAATCTCCTCGTCGATCACCGTGCGCAGCTCGTCCACCGTGTGGCCGGGCCGGGGCGTCGCGGAAATCTGAAACGACGACGACAGCACCTGCGAGGCCTGATACGCGGACACGTCTTGGGCGATCTGCAGGTCGTAGACGAGCCGCTTGTACAGGCGCGAGTTCTTCCCGCCCGCGAGGACGTCGGCGACGACGTCGAGCGCGGCGTCGCCCGGTTCGAAGCGGCGCGGGCTCAGCCACGCCAGAAACAGGCGCGGCAGCTGCACCTTGTCCGTGATGGTCTTCCGCTGCACCCCTGTGAGCGTGACACCGGGGATGGCCATCGGCGCGGGCGCCGGGCCGCCTTTCACGTCCCCGAACCATTTCTCGACGAGCGCGCGCGTCTTCACCGGATCGATGTCGCCCGCCACGACGAGGCTGGCGTTGGCGGGCGAGTAGTACGTCTTGAAGAAGGCGACGACGTCCTCGTAGCTGGCGGCCGTCAGGTCCGGCATGTAGCCGATGACCGGCCAGTGGTAGGGATGGCCCTCGGGATAGAGCATTTCACCGAGGGTCAGCTCCGCCATGCCGTAGGGGCGGTTCTCGTAGCTCTGCCGCCGTTCGTTCTTCACGACGTCCCGCTGCGCGTCCACCGTCTTCGGCGTCATCGCGTCGAGCAGGTAGCCCATGCGATCGGACTCGAAGAACAGCGCCAGCTCGAGGGCATTCGACGGCACGTCGATGTAGTAGTTGGTGCGGTCGTTCTCGGTCGAGGCGTTGTTGCTGCCCCCGACGCTCTCGAGCGTCCCGTCGAAGACGCCGTACTTGGCGTGCCCCGACCCCATGAACATCAGATGCTCGAACAGGTGCGCGAACCCGGTGCGTCCCGGGCGTTCGTTGGCCGAGCCGACGTGGTACCAGGTATTGACCGTCACCAAGGGGACGCGGTGGTCCTCGTGCAGGATGACGTGCAGCCCGTTGGGCAGGGTGAACTGCGTGTAGGCGACGTGGATGCCGGGGGGCGGCGCCTCGGCCGCGATCGGCGTCGCGAACGCGAGGACGAGCAGGGCAACAGCACGCTTCATGGTGCGATTCTATCGGCAAGCGCCCGGTTTTGTGTCGGTTGTGTCCTTCGTGGTGAAATAGCGGGATGGCCCCCTCGCATCCGCTCGTTGGCGTCATCATGGGCAGCACGTCCGATTGGGAGACGATGCGCCTGACGGCCGACGTGCTGACGCGCTTTGGCGTGCCGCACGAGTCGAAGGTCGTGTCCGCCCACCGCACCCCGGCGCTGATGGCCGACTACGCGACGGCGGCCGCCGGACGGGGCATCGAGATCATCATTGCGGGCGCCGGTGGCGCGGCCCACCTCCCCGGCATGGTGGCGGCCCAGACTATCCTTCCGGTCATCGGCGTGCCCGTGCAGAGCGCCGCGCTGAACGGGCTCGACTCGCTGCTGTCCATCGTCCAGATGCCCAAGGGTGTGCCGGTGGCCACCGTCGCGATTGGGCCGGCCGGCGCCGCCAATGCGGGGCTGCTGGCGGTGTCCATCCTGGCGACGTCGCGGCCCGAACTTCGCGTCAAGCTGCAGGCGTACCGCGACGAGCTCGCGGCCGACGTGGCTCGCGCGTCCCTGACGTGACGACCGCCGACAGTAGCCCGGTGCTGCCGGGCGCCGCCATCGGCATCCTGGGTGGCGGCCAACTGGGCCGCATGTTCGCCATGGCCGCGCGCCGGCTCGGCTACCGGGTCCACACCCTCGCACCCGAAGACGATACGCCGACGGGGCAGATCGCCGACCTGGCCGTCAACGCGTCCTACGACGACATCGACGCGGTGCGCGCGTTCGCCAAGGCGGTCGATGTGGTCACGTTCGAGTTCGAGAACGTGTCGGCCGCCGCCACTGCTGCGGCCGCGGAACACGCGCTCGTGCGTCCCAGCGGACAGAGCTTGTTCCTGACGCAGCACCGCTTGCGCGAGAAGCGCTTCCTTGCCGGCTGCGGCTTGCCTGTCGTGCCATTCGCCGCGATCGCGTCAGAGGCCGACCTGGCGGAGGCCGTCCGGCGCATCGGGTGCCCCGCCGTGCTGAAGACCGCCGCGTTCGGCTACGACGGCAAGGGACAGGTGCGTGTCGCGTCGCCGGACGAGGCCGTCGCCGCGTGGGACGCGATCGGCCGTCAGGAAGCGGTCCTCGAGGCGTTCATCGACCTCGAGCGCGAGCTGTCGGTCGTCGGCGCGCGGGGCGTCGATGGACGATGCGAGTTGTTCTCCCCGATGGACAACGTGCACCGGCATCACATCCTCGACGTCTCAACCGCCCCAGCGGCACTGCCGCCCGGGATTGCCGACGCGGCCGCCGCCGCCGCGCGCAGTGTGCTCGACGCGCTCGACTACGTCGGCGTGTTGTGCGTGGAGTTCTTTCTGGCGCGCGATGGTCGCCTGCTCATCAACGAGCTTGCGCCGCGCCCGCACAATTCGGGGCACCTGACGTTCGACGCGTGCCGGACGAGCCAGTTCGAGCAGCAGGTGCGCGCTGTCTGCGGCCTGCCGCTCGGATCGCCGGAACTGCTCCAGCCGGCCGCCATGGCCAACCTCCTCGGCGAGCTCTGGGAGGACGGCGAGCCCGATTGGGCGGCGGCGCTCGCCTTCCCGGCCGTGAAGCTGCACCTGTACGGCAAGACGGCACCGCGGCGGGGCCGCAAGATGGGTCATCTCACCGCGATGGCGCGCTCGGCCGATGAGGCCCGGACGCTCGTGCTGCAGGCGCGCGGCGCATTGACTGCACGACGGTCTTGACAAGCGCCGTCTGCCATGCAACTCGTCCTGGCCCGATGCGAACTGCGCTCGTGGCGGCTGACTGATCTGGATTCGCTCGTCGCCAACGCCAGCAATCCGGCCATCTCCGCGAACCTGCGGGACCGCTTTCCCTATCCATACACCCGCAGCCATGGCCGCGACTTCCTGCGCGGCGTGCGGACGCAGCATCCCGAAGTGTCGTTGGCGATTGCCGTCGGCGGGCAGGCGGTCGGCGGCATCGGCCTGCGCCTCCAGGACGACATCGACCGCGTTTCCGCGGAGGTGGGCTACTGGCTCGGCCAGCCGTACTGGGGGCGCGGCGTGGCGACCGAGGCCGTGGCCGCCTTCACGCCTTACGCGATGCGCGTCCACGCCTTGACGCGCGTCTTCGCCGTTCCCCTTGCGCGCAACGTCCGGTCGTGCCGCGTGCTCGAGAAGGCGGGCTATCACCTGGAGGGGCGGCTGCGGTGCAGCGTGATCAAGAACGGCGAGGTGGCGGACACGCTGCAGTACGCGTTCGTGGTCGAGAAAGGCCCGCCAATGGGATCGAAGTAGAATGCCGGGGTCATGACGACTTACGGCCGATCGCCCTGGGCCGACGGCGTTCCCAAGGCACGCGTGCCGGCGTACCCGCGCCAGCGCGGCGCGGCCGTTGCGCCGGTCGTCATCGTGGGCGGTGGCCTCACCGGCTGCGCGACGGCATACGCATTCGCCGCTGCGGGGATCGAGGTTGTCCTCCTCGAGGCGGGCCGCGTAGGGCAGGGCAGCACGATCGCGGCCTCGGGTTGGATTGGCCCGGACCCCGGGGTCGGCTTCGACGACGTGGAACGGGCCGTCGGCGTCAAGGTCGCGCGGTATGCGTTCCGGGCCTGGCGGCGCGCGGCGCTCGACTTTGCGGCGCTCGTGCGCCGTCTCGACATCGCCTGCGATCTCGCGCCCCATGCGTCGGCGGTGGTGGCCACGACGGCCGACCAGGCCGCGCGCCTCGCGCGCGACTACAAGGGCCGCCGCGACGCGGGCATCGATGCGTCTGCGCTGCCCGCGCGGACGGCAAAGGGCGAGCTCGCGCTCGACGTCGTTGCCGGCGCGAAAGACGCCGCGAGTGCGGTCGCGCAGCCGTATCGTCTGTGCCTCGGTCTCGCATCCGCGGCGGCCGCTCGCGGCGCCGCGATCTTCGAGCGGTCGCCGGTGCAGAAGATCGCGTTCGATCGCAAGCGCGCGACGGTCGTGCTCGCCGGCGGGACCATACAGGCCGACCGCGTCATCCTGGCCACGGGCGCGTCCACGGCGCTCTGCCGGTCGCTCGGGCGCCATTTCTCCGAGCGCCGCACCTACTCTGCGTTGACCGCTCGCGTGCCGGCCGCCGTCCGCCGGGAACTCGGCACGCGCACGGTCGTCCTGCGTGACGCCGGCCAGCCTGCGCACCTCGTGCGCTGGGTCGATGACGATCGGGTCCTCATCGGGGGCGCGGACGGCCCTCCGGCCGCCGCGCGCCAGCACGAGCGGACCATCGTGCAGCGCACGGGGCAGCTGATGTACGAGCTCTCGCTCCTGTACCCGGCGATGTCCGGACTGCCTCCCGAATATGGATGGGAGGCAGCCTACGCGCGCACGAGCGACGGGCTGCCGTTCATCGGTCCGCACAGGAACTTCCCGCACCAGTTGTTCGCGCTCGGCGACGCGAGCCACGGGCTAACCGGCGCCTATCTCGCGAGCCGCCTCCTGCTCCGCTACTACCAGGACGAGCTGGTTCCGGGCGACGAGCTCTTCGCCTTCACTCGCCATGAGCGTTGATCTGCTCGTGTTCGGCGCCCATCCCGACGACATCGAAATCGGGGCGGGCGGCCTAGTGGCGAGGCACGCGGCGGAGGGGCTGGCCGTCGGGTTGTGCGACCTCACGGAGGGCGAAATGGGCAGCAACGGGACGGTGCCCCAACGCCTGCAGGAGGCGCAGGAGGCCTGCGGCATCCTCGGGGCGTCCTGGCGCGAAAACCTTCGCATTCCCGATCGGCGCATCGGCGCGGACCCCACGCACGTCGAGCGCGTGGTGGCGTGCATCCGCCGGCACCGGCCGCGTGTGGTCGTGGCGCCGTACTGGGTGGACAGGCATCCGGACCATCCCGCGGCCAGCGCGCTCGTCACGGAGGCGGTCTTCAACAGCGGCCTGCGCCGCTACTGGGCGGACGGCGAACCGTGGAAGCCGGACTGGGTCTGCTACTACTTCATCAACGACACCGCGCCGCCGTCCTTCGTCATCGACGTGACGGATTACTACGAGCGGAAGCAGCGGGCCCTAGACGCCCACGCCAGCCAGTTCCAGCCGGCACCCGACACGGTCGGCACCCGGCTGAACACGCCGCTCTTTCGACAGCTCGTCGAGAGCCGCGACGCGCAGTGGGGTGCGCAGGCGGGCGTCCAGTGGGCCGAGGGCATCGTGGTGCGCGAGCCGCTCCTGCGGCCAAACCTTCTCAAGGCGTGAGGCCCGAGGTGGAGAAATGATCGCGCCATGAGAGTTGGCATCGTGTGTTACGCGTCGGTCGGCGGCAGCGGCATCATCGCCACCGAGCTTGGCAAGAAACTGGCGGCGCGCGGCCATGCCGTGCACCTGCTGAGCAGCGACACGCCGTTCCGCCTCGGCGAGTACCAACCCGGCCTGACGTTCCACCGTGTCGAGACGCCGGCCTACCCGCTCTTTCGCGAGCCGCAATACGTGTTGTCGCTCGCAAACAAGATCGTCCAGGTGGCCCGACACGAACGCCTCGACATCGTCCACGCGCATTACGCGATTCCCCACGCCACCGCGGCGTATCTCGCGCGGCAGATCCTGGCCGCCGGCTGCGGCGACCGCGTGCCCTCTGTCATCACGACGCTCCACGGCACCGACATCACGCTCCTCGGGAGCGACCCCTCGTATTCTGAGACGGTCGCCTTCTGCATCGATCAGTCGGACGGTGTCACGGCGGTCTCCGCCAGCCTCAAGACCGACACCTATCGCGAGCTGGCAGTCAAGACCGACATTCGCGTCATCCCGAACTTTCTCAACTGCGCCGCGCACTTCCGCGTGGACGCCGGCCCCTTGAAGGCGCGTGTCATCGGCGACGCCGCGGCCAAGGTGCTCATCCACATCTCGAACTTCCGGCCCGTCAAGCGCGTGGCCTGCGTCGTCCGCGTATTCGACCGTGTGCGCCGCAGCGTACCGACCGCGCACTTGCTGATGGTCGGCGATGGCCCCGAACTGGACGGTGCCGCGCGTCTCGCGCGCGAGCTCGGCCTCGAGGGGCAGGTGCACTTCCTGGGCGCGCAGGACCAGGTGCAGCAGTTGTTGTCGATTGCGGACGTGTTTCTGCTGCCCTCCGCGCAGGAGAGCTTCGGCCTGGCCGCCCTCGAAGCGATGGCCTGCGAAGTGCCGGTCGTCGCCTCACGGGTCGGCGGCCTTCCCGAGGTCATCACCGACGGGGAGAACGGCTTTCTGCACGCGCCGGACGATGCCGACGGCATGGCCGCGTCCGCCGTCGCGCTGCTGACCGATACACCGCTGCACGCGAGGCTTGGCCAGGCGGCCAAGCGGACGGTGCACGAGCAGTTCTGCGCGGACCGTATTGTCCCGCTGTACGAGGGGTACTACGAGGAAGTGCGGGCGGCGAAGCGGCCCCTGCCGTAAAATTGCGCTTGTGAAACGCTATTGCCTGCTCATGGCCGGGCTGGCGGCCATGCTTGCCGCCGGCCCTCGCGCGCAGCTGCGCGTCGTGCCGCTCGACGAGGTGCAAGGCCATGTCGCGCTGGGCCTTGTCCTCCGGCACCTCGCCAACGCGGGCATCTACATGATGGCGACGGCGCATCCCGACGACGAGAACAACGGGCTGCTCGTCATGCTCAACCGCGGCCAGGGGTTCCGCACCGCGCTCGCGACCGCGACACGGGGCAACGGCGGACAGAACGAGATCGGCCCCGAGTTGTTCGAACCGCTTGGCGTCCTGCGCACGGAAGAACTTGCCGCGCTCCACCGCTTCGACGGCACCGAGCAGTACTTCACCAGGGCCGTGGACTTCGGCTACACGATCGACGTCGGCGAGACGCTCGCCAAGTGGGGCAGGGCGGAGGTCGTCGGCGACTACGTGCGCCTGATTCGCACGATCCGACCGGATGTCGTCAGCGCGATGGCGCCCGTCGCCCCCGGGCAGCACGCCCATCATCTCGTGTCCGCCATGCTGTCGCATGAGGCCTATACGCTGGCGGGGGACCCGACGAAGTACCCCGAGCAAATCCGCGACGGCCTGCGCCCCTGGCAGCCCCGGAAGTTCTATTACGCCACGGGCTTCGGCCCAGAGCCGCCGCCGGGGCGGGCGACGCGGGTGAACATCGCCCAGTACGACGGGCTCCTCGGCAAGACGTACGCGGAAATCGGCACCGAGGCGCGGAGCATGCACAAGTGCCAGGCCCAGGCCCAGCTGCTGGCGCTTCCGGGCCCGAACACGTCGGCGTTCGAGCTGGCCGAGTCGGCGGTCGGGCCCAAGGATCGCGACGAGCGGACGCTGTTCGACGGCGTGGACACGTCCATCACGGGGCTCGCCAGGTTCGCCGGCGCGCGCCCACCGAAGGACCTGTCCGAAGGCCTGGCGGCCGTCGCGTCCAGTGTCCAGGCGGCGCAGAAGAAGTTCGACACCGACGGCGACGCCGCGACGCTGGCGCCACTCGTCGCCGGCCTGCGCGCGGTGCGCGTGCTGCGTGGACACCTGCGCGCGCTGTCGCTCGACGATGCCGCGCGGTACGAGCTCGACTTCCGGCTCCGCCAGAAGGAAATTGAATTCCAGCAGGCGGTGCTCGTCGCCAACAGCGTTCGCATCGAGGCGCTCGCCGACGACGGCGTCGTGGTGCCCGGGCAGCCGGTCAAGGTGTCGCTCACGATCGCGAACCGCGGGGCGGCCGAGGTGGTGGTCAAGCAGGTGAAGTTCGACGGCTTTACGGGCGACGCCGCGTGCGCGCTGACGCCGGTTCTCGCGGGCGGCGGGCGCCGGGGAGCACCAACCCCCGCAGCGCCCGTCGCGACACTGTCCAGCCTGAAGACCGACCAAGTGGGGCGCTGCGAGCCGACGCTCAGGATTCCTGATACGGCCCGGATCACGGAGCCCTACTGGCATCGTACGGACGCGGCCGGCCGCTACACCTTCGACGACGACGCCGGTTTTGGCTTGCCGTTCAGGCCGACGCCGTTCTATGTGCAAGTCGTCATGGCGGTCTCGCCCGTGGCTGGCGCGCCCGCGATCGAAGAAGTCATCGGCGGGCTCCCCGTCCAGTACCGCTACGACGGCGACGGCTTCAGCGGCGAGAAGCGCATGGCGCTGCTCGTCTCGCCCGCGTTCTCGGTCCGCGTGTCGCCGGCGATCGCCATCATTCCCGCGGCGCCAGCCGCCCCGGTCGCGCCGCGTCCTTCTGCGCGGGCCGGTGGCGCCCGTCGTCCCGTTGCGGGGCAGGCCAACGGCGCCGCACGGCCGCGGGCGGGGTCAGGCCGCGCATCGGGCGCCCCCGCGTCGGCGGATGCACCGTCGGCGTCCCGCGAACTTCGCGTCACGGTCGTCAACGATACGCCGGCAGGCGCGGAGGGCATCGTCAAGCTTGCGGCGCCGGACGGGTGGACGGTGACGCCCGCCGAGGCGTCGATCGCCTTCACACGCCAGGACGAATCGCGGACCGTGCGGTTCCAGGTGCAGGCCCCGCCTGGCACGCCGCCCGGAGGCTTTCGGCTGCGCGCGCAGTTTGTCGCCGGCGGACGGACGTTCGACCGCGGCTACCAGGTGATCGAGTATCCACACATCCGCCGTCAGCACATCTACGACGCCGCGGAAACCCTGCTCAAGATCATCGACGTCAAGACGGCGCCGAACTTGACCGTGGGCTACGTCATGGGCACCGGCGACGAGGTCGCGTCCGTCATCGAGCAACTTGGCGCGAAGGTCGAGATGATCGGCAATGATGGCCTCGCGTGGGGGGAACTGGCGCACTACGACGCCATGGTCCTCGGCGTCCGCGCATACGAGCGTCGCGAGGACCTGCGGGCGAACAACAGCCGCCTTCTCGAGTACGTCCACAACGGCGGCACGCTCGTCGTCCAATACAACAGGGCGACCGGGCCCGACGCCTACGGGCCGTACCCGGCGAAGATCAGCAACAACCGGATCACCGACGAGCATGCGCCCGTACAGATTCTCGACCCGACGAACGCTGTCTTCACCACGCCCAACGCGATTACCGACGCGATGTGGCAGGGGTGGGTTCAGGAGCGGGGGTTGAACTTCATGGGCGAGAAGGACTCGCGCTATCACGATCTCGTCAAGATGGCCGATCCGTTTCCGGATAATCCTGGCGACAAGCTGGGCGCGCTCGTCGAGGCGCCGTACGGAAAGGGGCGGTGGATCTACGTCGCGCTCGGCCTGTGGCGTGAATTGCCGGCCGGCGTTGACGGCGCGTATCCGCTGCTCGCGAATCTCATCAGCCTGGGGAAGCCGCCGGCTGCGCCTGCCCCCGCGCCGCGCGCGCGTTAGTCGAGTCTCGCCAGGCAGCGAAGCACCCAAGGGCTCGCGAGCCTCAAGCGGCCGGCGCGTTCCATGCGGACCAGCCGCCGCGCGCGTGCACCCAGCGTGAGAGGGCCTCGGCCACGGTGGAGCGCGACAGGAGATCGATCACAAAGAACGCCAGGACGATCGAGAGCGCCCAGGGGGATACGTCCACGAACTCGAGCGGTCGCGTGTGCGCAAACGGGCTGTCGGTCGGCCCGAGGACGCGGCCGCCTGTTGCCGCCGCGAGGCTGCTCAGCAGGCCCACATCGTTGCCGCGCCTCTCTTGTTCGCGATAGGCGGAGAGGTAGAAGCCGCGGACGACACGGTGGTCGAGGCCCGTATCGGCGTCCCGCGCACTTACCTCGATGACGTACGGGCCGGGGGTCGCGGCCTCGGCTTCCGCCTCATAGCGTCCAGGCGCGTGGGCGACGACAACGACCGGGCGCGTCTCGCCGACTGGGGGGCGCACGGTCATCACAGGCGCGACCAGATGGAGGTAGCGCCCCGTCGCCTCTTCCGCATCGATGACGACGCGCATCCTCCCGTCCCGCTCCGCTATCGTCAGGTGCAGGGACGGGTCGTCGCTCTGCCGGCTGACCCACCGCACGGACTGCCGCCAGAGCCGGGCGTAATCGGTCCAGCGGCGAAGCGGATCCGACCACGGCGAACCAAGATCGCCCGTGAACACCAGGACGCGACCGAGCCCGGCCGTCCAGCCGCAGAGAACGGGATCCCCGAGCTGGGAGGAGAGGACGGCGGTCGCTGTCGGCTTGAGGCCCGCAACGACATATCCGTCCACGCGCGGCAAGGCGTCGAGAGCGACGCCGGCCAGGGCGGGATGGCCGCCGCCCCGTAGCGCCAGGCGCTCGGTGACGACACCGGCGGCCGACGACTGCGTGGCGGCGCGCGACACGACCATCGGCAGATCCGCAACGTTGTCTGGGAAATACGCCCGTCCCCCTGTGCTGTTCGCGAGCTCCGTCAGCAGGGCCCGATCGGCGCTGGCCCCGATGGCGACGGTGGACACATGGACGCCTGTGCCGGCGACCGCCCGCCGAAGGCCGTCTGCATCCTCCGGCGTCGTGCGGCCGTCCGACAGGAGGAGGATCTCGCGCCGTGACACCGCTGTGCCCGCTGCGTCCCCCAGCCAGCGCAACGCCAGTGCGGCCGCCGGCGCAATCCGGGTCTGCCCGCCCGCATCGACATCACGCAGTCGATCGGCGATGGCGCGCGCGCTCGGCGGCGACACCAACGGCGTGACGACGACGGGCTCGCGGTCGAATGCGATCACGCCCAGCGAGTCTGTCGGCGGGAGTACGTCCAGCACGCGCATCACGGCCTGGCGTGCGATGTCGATCTTCGGCGTGCCCCCGGCCAGGTCCGCCATGCTGCCGGACTTGTCGAAGACGAGGACCAGCCCGAGTGACGGCGCCCGCTGTCCGGAGCGCGGACGCAGATCGACCGGGAGCAGCCGACCGAGTGCGGTGGGGGGGTATCCGCTGAGGTCGAGCGTTCGCGGGCTTCCGAGCACGAGCAGTCCACCGCCGGTGTCCTCGACATAGTGCGCGAGGGACGACAGCTGCGCCGGGGCGAGGCTGGTCGCCGCGACATCATCGAGCACGACGGCATCGTAAGCAGTGAGCGCGCTCAACGCAGCCGGAACGGACCCCGGCACCACACGGGTGACGCGGAAGCCCCCGGACTGCAGCACCGGCGGCAGGGCGCCCACGGATGTCGTCACATACAGGACGGTGGGGACACCTGATACCGCGACGAGCGCGCCGCTCCCCGCCGCGCGTTCCTCGTCGAAATCGTCGCCGCTGTCTTCGACCGCGGCGCGGTACGCGTGGACGCCTGCCTCGGTCTGGCGGTCCTCGAACGTGGCGACGGCCTCGCCAGCGGGAGACATCTGCAGGTCGTGGGTGGCGAAAAGCGCGCCGTCGCGATAGACGCCCAGTTGGGCCTTGGCGCCGGGGTCGCCGTGGACATCGACCGACAGTTGGAACGGCTCGTCGATGCGGGCGCCGGGCGGGGCGGCCACGCTGGTGACGACGGGCGCCATGCGCACGCCGGTGAAGTCGGGAGGCAGTACGTCGAGGGGAATGCCCGCCGCCGCCGCAGACACGGCCTCCGCGCGCGCGTCTCCCGCCGTTTCGTGACCGTCCGAGTAGAGTAGCAGCCGCCGCGTCCCCCTGCCCGGAAGCAGCTCGGTGGCGAGTCGGATCGCACGCGCGATGTTCGTGTCCGAGTCGATCACGGCCGACGTGCCCGCCGCGATGGCCGCGCGTCCGTCGGATCGACGCTCCACGACCGCATCGCCGCCGAATGCCACGACGCCCAAGCGGTCGATCGGCCGCATCGTGCCTGCAACAGCGTTCAGCCGCGCGAGCCCGCGGTCCTGCACGCGCGTGGGCATGCTCGCCGAGCGATCGAGCAGCGCGACGACCTCGACATGCCCGCGTTGTGGGGCCACTGCGAGCCCGGCCGCGCTCAGCAGCAATACCGCGATCGTCGCCAGGCGCAGCAGCGTTCGACCCCGGCGAAACCACCATTCGGCCCCGAAGAGGGCTGCCGCGCACAGCAGGAGCGGGGTGACGATCGGGACATCCTCGCTCGGGGGCACGGGTGCGTCCGGCGTGGTGCGGCTCGCCGGGACATCGGCTGTGACACCCAGATCGGACTCCGAGCCCGTGGCTGCGTGCGCCGCGAACAGCCATTCGTGGGTCCCCGCCTGTAGGCGGTACACACCGGGAAGATCGGTGTCCCGGACGACCAGGGTCTGGCCAATACGCTCGATGGGACGCGGCCGTCCGTCCGGCCCGACGACCGTGGCATCATCGGTCAGCGCGGCGTCCGGCGGTGTCCAGTGCAGCGGCTGCCCTGACTCGACCTCCCGTGGATTGTCGTGTCCTGCCGCCAGCCAGTCGATGGCGTTGGCCAGGAGCACCGGGAACGCGGTCGTGAGAGGGAAGTCCGGGGCCCCGGTGTCGATGCGCCATTCCACGACGCGCTGGCCGGCGTGCTCGTGCGCGATGATGGCCGGCTCGTCTCCGACGCGCGCGATGACGACGCCGTCTTCGTCGCGCAGTTCCGGATCCGACGACACGGCCGTCACCCCGCTGGCATCGACGGCGGCCGCGACGGGATGGTCAGGCCGGCTCAGTGTGAGGACGGCGGGCGCGCGCGATTCGCCTGCGCGCTCGGATATGAGGAGGACGCCGTGCGCGGCTGCCGGCGGAGGACCGTGCGGAAGGATGACGACCTCCGGTTCCTCCGCAGGCGTCCCGCCGGTCGATGTCTCGAGCGTCACGGAGGGATTGGCCCCCAGTGCGCTGCGCAGGAACCGGCTGTGGACGTCTCCAAGCGCGACGCGGACTCGTGCAGCCGGCGGCACGATGCCCCAGCGTCGGTTGTCGGCCTCTAACGCATCGGGCTCGACGAGCGTGGCGCTGATGATGCGACCGAGGGGCGCCGCCGCCACGACCACCTGCTCGACGCCGCGCGCCGCGACGTGTACGGTGTTGCGCGCGAGGACATGGTCGTCCTGCGCGATGTCCACCGTGAGGTCTCGCGCCTGGGTGCCGAAGTTGCGGACCGCGGCGAGGATCTCGCCTTCGTCGGGACGGAGCGGATGGCGGCGCGCCGCCAGCGTGACGACCGCCGCGTTCTCCGCCGAGGCACCCACCTGTTCCCACACGACGGGGCCGCGCCCTGCCGCGGACGCGCGCACCCCCGGTGGCGGACCGTCGGAGAAGACGTATGCGAGGCGGGCCTCGCGCCCGACCTGCACAAGGTCCAGCGCATCCTGAATGTTCGCCTCCCCATGGGTCGGCGCCAACGCGTCGATGGCGCGGGCAAGCGCCGCGTCCGTTGACGCGTACTCGCCGAGGTCGTGTGCCGAGGCGGCCGCGGCAATCAGGCGCACGCGGGAGCGACGCGGGAGCGTCTCGACGACGGCGTGCATCCGCGCCCGGGCTTCACCGAGGCGCGACGTGCTGCCGTCGTGCGCCGCCATGCTGCCGGACACATCGACGACGAACGCGATGCGGCGGGTCCGCAGCGCGATGCTGGGGCGGGCGAGGGCGGCAATCGTCGCGGCCAGAAACGCCATTTGCAGGAGCGCGATCCAGCGGCGTCTCCATCGCCGCAGCGTGGGCAGCGAGGTGTCGCGCTCGGTCCGGCCCCGCCAGAGGTACAGGTTCGCGACGGCCAGCCGCCGCACGGGTGGACGCTTGCGCGCGAGCATCAGCGGCACGGGGAGCAGCAGGAGCAACCACAGCGCCCACGGGTGGCCGAGGCTCATGCGCGCCCCGCTGACCCCTGCGCGGCCAGCAGCCCCGACCGGACCGCGCGCTGGAGGAGCTCGGTGAAGGTGCACGAGGAGGGCAGCTGCACGCCGGCCAGTCCGTGTGCGTGGCAGAACGCACGCAGGCTCGCGGCGTGCTCGGCGACACGCCGGCGGTACAGGGCGATCGTGTGGCCATCGGCGGCGACCGTCGCCGCGCCCGGGTCTTCGATGTCGAGCAGACGCGCCTCGTCGAAGTCCGGTGCCAGCTCCTCGGGCGCTACGACCTGGACGAGGACCGGTGTGAGCCCCCGGTGCAGCAGACGGCGAAGCCCTTGGAAGATGTCTCCGTCGTGGAAGAAGTCGGAGACGATGATCACCAAGCCCGGGGCGCGAATGGCTGCGCCGTAGTCGCGTAAAGCGGCGTCGAGCGTGGCTCGGCCTTCCGGCGTCACCGCCTCCAGTGTCTGAAATACGTGCTGCAGCTGGTGCTGCCCCGTCGCCGCGGTCACGCGGCCGCGCAGGCGGCCCTGGAAGGCGGCCACGC
>JBEQUD010000474.1:0-16639 GCA_040349235.1 Acidobacteriota bacterium | reverse complement strand
CCTCGGGCTCTTGACGGCGCGGTGCTCGTCAGGCCCGCCACCACCCGTCGAGACTCCCCTGCTCGGCAGCATGAAGGCGGTCGTCTCGGTCAAGGAGTTGATGCAGAACCTGCTCGACCCGATGTCCGACAACATCTTCGAGGCCGTTGCCACGGACGTGACGGCGAAGGGCATTGTCGAGACGGCGCCCAAGACTGACGCCGACTGGGCGAAGGTGCGCATGGGGGCCATCGCGTTGGCCGAGGGCGTCAACCTGCTCGAAATTCCCCGCCCCTTCGCGCCTCCTGGCGACCTGAACAACAGCGCCGGACCCGACGCGCCGGAACTATCTCCCGCAGCGATTCAGGCCAAGGTGGACGGCAACCGCGCGCTGTGGAACAGTCACGTCGAAGAACTCCGGGCCGTCGCCGTGGAAGCCATGGAGGTGGTCACCCGCAAGGATGTGGGCGCGCTTCTCGACGTTGGAGACAAGCTCGACAAGGCGTGCGAGAACTGCCACCTCGAGTACTGGTACCCGGGCGATAAGAAGGCGCTCGAGCGTGCGGCGAGAAACGCCGCGCTCGAGAGGCGGACTGCCGCCGGGGCGCAGGGCAAGTAATACCGAGTCGGACACTTCGGAAGGACCCCACATGCTGAGTCGTCATGGCCACTATGTCGCCGCCGCGGGACTTGTCTGCACCTGCGCGCTCGCCTCCTTTCAGTGCTCGTCGTCCAAGCCGGCGCCCCCCCCGCCACCCACGTCGGCGCTGCTCGGCGACATGAAGGCCGTGGTGTCCGTCAAAGAACTGATGCAGCACATGATCGACCCCGTCTCCGACAACATCTTCGACGCGGTCGCGACCGACATCGGCCCGAAGGGCACGGTCGAAACATTTCCGAAGACAGACGAAGACTGGGAAAAAGTACGCGTCGGCGCGGTGACACTGGCGGAAGGGATTTACCTGCTGAAAGTCCCACGTCCGTTCACGCCCCCCGGGGACGTGAACAACAGCACCGGCCCGAATCCGCCCGAGTTGTCGCCGACACAGATCAAGGCGAAGCTCGACGCCGATCCGGTGCTGTGGAACGCGAAGATCGAGGCGCTCCGCAACGTCGCGCTGGAGGTCATCGATGTGGTCGAGAAGAGGGACGTGAAGGAACTGTTCGAGGCTGGAGAAGACCTGGACAAGGCGTGCGAAAGCTGCCATCTCGAGTACTGGTATCCCGGCGACCGTCCGGCCGTGGAAGATGACGCGCGCCAGAAGGCGAGGTTCGAGAGGCCGGCGGGCAAGGCACCCAAGGTCGGCGCGGAGAAGAGCAGCGCGGACAAGAGCAACACAGAGAAGAAAGGGAAGAAGTGAACAGAGCGCTTCCCTTCGCGGCGGGCTTGCTTGCGGCCGCCGTCGCAACAACCGTGGCCAGCGTCCACGGCGCCCCGGCAGAAGCGGTGGGCGGTAACATCGAAGGCCGCGTCCGTGTGAGCGGTCCGACGCCAGGCAATCCTTTCATCCGTCTCGGGGCAGACCCGCTGTGCGCGCGGCTCAACGCCGGCCAGCGGCCAGTCCAGGAATTCTTCGTCAAGACACCCGACGGCGGGCTCGCCAACGTCTTCGTCGCCGTGCAGGGGACGTTCCCCGCCACGCCCGTGCCGACGACGCCCGCCGTGCTCGATCAGCAGGCTTGCATCTACCGCCCGCACGTCATCGGGGCCAGGGTGGGTCAGACGTTACAAGTCAGGAACAGCGACCCGCTGTTGCACAACGTCCACAGCGATTCCCAGAAGGGAAACGCGTTCGACGTCGGTCAGCCGCAGGCGGGCATGCTCTTCAGGTTTCCGCTGAAGGGCCAGGAAGTGTTGCTGCACATCAAGTGTGACGTTCACGGCTGGATGAACGGCTACGTGGGCGTCGTGAATCACCCGTATTTTGCGGTCAGTGGTGCGGGTGGTGCGTTCCGAATCACGAACGTACCGGCAGGCCGATACACCCTGCAGGCGTGGCACGAACGCCTAGGGCCCCTGGCTGCCAGCGTGACCGTCAAAGCGGGCGCGTCGGTCGTCGCGGACTTCACCTACACGGGATCCGAGAAGGGTGGAACCCCCGCCGGCTTCGCGCTCCAGGACGTCGTTGTGCCAACGCCGACGATGGCGGCCCGAATCCCCGCAACCGTCGCGGCGCCCTAGCCATCATCACACCACTGCCCGCCGACTCAAGGGCGACGGAGAGCCCCGCAGATAAACCGCCTGCCTTCGACGGTCCAACTGGCTCCGAGGACGGTGTGGATAGCCTGCGGGTAGATGCGATGCTCCTGCACGAGCACCCGGGCAGCCAGTGTTTCCTCCGTGTCGTCATCGAGCACGGGGACGGCCGCCTGGCAGACGATGGGGCCCCCATCGAGTTCCGACGTCACGAAGTGGACGGTGGCGCCCGAGACCTTCACGCCGTGCGCGAGCGCGTCCCGGTGCGCATGCAGGCCAGGAAACGCCGGCAGCAAGGAGGGATGGATATTGAGAATGCGCTGGGGAAACGCGTCGAGCAGCGGGGAACCGACCAGCCGCATGAAGCCCGCGAGGCAGATCAGATCGACTCGACTGTTTCCAAGCACCCGGGCCACCTCGCCGTCATACGCGTCCCGGTCGGGGTAGTCGCGCGGTGACAGGTGCACGGCTTCGACACCAGCCCTGCGCGCGCGTTCGAGGCCGAAGGCGTCCGCGCGATTCGACAGCACGAGCCCGATGGTGGCGTCCAACCGCCCCTCCGCGACTGCGTCGAGAATCGACTGGAGGTTCGAGCCCCGGCCCGAAACAAGCACCGCAATCCGGCGGCTCACGAGGCTCCGCTGTAGCTGACGATCCCCTCGCCGGCCGTAACGACCCCAAGACGAACCGGTGAGGGCTCGCCCGCCGCCGCGAGCGCCGCGATGACATCGTCGGCGTCATCGGCCGCGCACGCGACGATGAGGCCAATCCCCATGTTGAACGCACGAAACATCTCGTCGCCGTCCACGGCACCGCGGTCCTGAATCAACCTGAACAGCGGGGGCACGGACCACGCGCCCCGGTCGATGCGGGCGCCACACCCGGAGGGCAGCACACGGGGCAGGTTCTCCGTTATTCCTCCGCCAGTGATGTGGGCCAACCCTTTGACGCGGTTCCCGGCGAGCAGCGGTCGCACGGCCGACAGGTAACTTCGATGCGGCGCAAGGAGCGCATCGCCGACCGACATCTCGAGTTCTGGCAACCGCGTCTCGGGACCAAACCCGGCAACGTCGAACAGCACCCGCCTGGCGAGCGAATAGCCGTTCGTGTGGAGACCAGCCGAGCGCAGACCAACGAGCACGTCGCCAGGAACGATGGTGCTGCCGTTGATGATCTTCGCGCGGTCCACGATGCCCACGATGAACCCAGCGATGTCGTACTCGCCGTCGGCATAGAACCCCGGCATCTCGGCGGTTTCGCCGCCGATGAGCGCGCAGCCGTTTTCGCGGCACGCGCGCGCGACACCGCTCACGACCTGCTCCGCGACCGATGGGGACAATCGTCCGGTCGCGAGGTAATCGAGGAAGAACAGCGGCTCGGCCCCTTGCACGAGGATGTCGTTGATACAGTGATTGACGAGGTCCGCGCCGATCGTGTCGTGGCGCCCGGTCATGAACGCCACCTTCAGCTTCGTGCCGACCCCGTCCGCGCTCGACACGAGGACGGGCTCTTCGAAACGATCGCGGTCGAGGCGAAAGAGGCCGCCGAACGAACCGATGTCGGAGAGGACACCAGAAGTGAACGTTGCGCGCGCCAGGCTCTTGATGCGGCGGACAGTCTCGTTGCCGGCGTCGATATCGACACCCGACTGGCGGTAATCCATCAGAAATCCAACTTCCCGATAAGAGTCTGCGTCAACTGACGCGTGGGGGATCCGTCCGGCGCGTCCCAGTAGGCACGCCTGACGGCCGCAAAGAACGCCTCCTTGTCGAGATCCTCCTCGAGCATGTCGAACCCCTCCCCCACCAGCGCAATGGCATCGGCCCGGTCGGGGCGCCCGCCGAGCACCTGGAGCAGCAGCGGCGTGTTGCGCAACGCCACGGTGGCCAGGGACAAGGAGACGGGCGAGCGTGTGGGGTCGCGCGAGGGGATGCCGATGTCGAAGAGCGACGCGACGGCCTCGTCGTGCCCTCCCGCGACGGCGAGCGCGCCAAGGCCGGCGGCCGCGCTTCGGATCAGTTCCTGGAAGCCGCCGTTACTGTCGGCGAATTTCAGCGTCTCGGCCAGGTACATGATGTGGGCGTCACAGCGGGATCCAAGCAAGCAAATCGCCGTCGCGACCGTCGGCTGCATGGACGGCGCGGCGGTCCGCTGGAGGCGAGCGAGCACGTCCAGCCCCCGCTTGTCGCCCAGCTTCCCAAGCGCCAGCACCGCGTCATCCTGCAACGGACCGTCGAGGGTTGCCGCCTCGACCAGGGTGTCGAAGGCGTAGCGGGCCTGATAGTCGCCGAGGGCCTCGATGACAGCGCTGCGAAAATAGTCCTCTCCCCGTTTCGCCTCGCGGAGCAGGAGCTGGCGAAGGCGCGGGTCGCCGTTGGCCCCGGCGTGCGCAGCCAGCGTGCGCACGAGCGACGGGCGGACGAATTCGCCGACCTCCGTCTCGAGCGCGGCCATCAGGCCGTCCACCATGCCGCGGTCGGGATGGTGCTCGAAGTAACTGTAGGCGACCGCCCGCAGCCGATCGTTCGGGCTCACGAGCGACGCCCGCATCGCGTCCTTCGTCCGGGGATCGTTGAACCCCGTCAGCAGCACAAGTGCGCGGTAGCGGACGTACCCGTCCGCGTGCTCGGCCACCGTCCGCAAGAGCGCGGGAACCGCTTGGGCCGGCGCCGTGCGCCGGATCGTCCTGGCCGCGTCGGTGCGCGCGGCATAGTCGAGGTCGCCGAGCCTGCCGATGGCCGCCGCGAGCTGGTCCGCGTCCACGGACTGGGGCGCCGCGGGCTCCTGGGCAACCTCGCGCTGCGATGCGGCCGCAACGTTCCCGAGTAGCAGGGCCGTCAGAAGAATGGCGCGGCTCGAGTCAGGACGTCGCGGCATCGCTCGGGCTCACTTCGCCACGGGCTCGGTGATCAGCCTGAGCGGCAGCTGCAGGTGGTTTGCCGCGTCGCGCGGAAACTCGACCGGATACTGTCCCGTGTAACAGGACGTGCAGTAGGAATCGCGATCGGGGCCAACCGCGGTTAGCAGCCCTTCCAAGCTGAGATAGCCGAGGGTGTCCGCCTCGATGTACTTGCGAATCTCCTCCAGGGTGTGTGTCGCGCCTATCAGCTCCGAGCGTTGAGGCGTATCGACCCCGTAGAAGCACGGCGAGATGGTCGGAGGGCAGCTGATGCGCATGTGCACTTCCTTCGCGCCGGCGGCCCGTACCATCTTGACGATCTTCCGGCTCGTCGTCCCTCGCACGATTGAATCATCGACGAGCACAACCCGTCGCCCTTCGAGAATGCTCCGCACCGGGTTCAACTTCACGCGCACGCCGAAGTGCCGGATCGACTGACGCGGCTCGATGAACGTGCGGCCGACGTAGTGGTTGCGAATCAGCCCCATCCGGAGAGGAATACCAGACTCTTCTGAATACCCCACCGCGGCGCAGACACCCGAGTCCGGAATAGGCACGATGACATCCGCGTCCACGGACCGCTCTCGGGCGAGCAGCCGGCCGAAGTCCGTCCGGGCCTGGTTGACGCTCTGGCCGAAGACGTAGCTGTCGGGCCTGGCAAAGTAGACGTGCTCGAACACGCAGTGCGCGAGCCGCGCGGGCGGAAACGGCTTGATGGAGCGCTCGCCGGATGGCCCCACCATGAAGACTTCGCCCGGTTCGATGTCCCGTTCGTACGTGGCGCCAATCAGGTCGAGCGCGCACGTCTCCGAGCAGACCACGACCGAATTTCCCAGCCGGCCGAGCACGAGCGGGCGGAAGCCGTGCGGGTCGCGAACCGCCAAGAGAGTGTTCTTGGTCATCACGACGAGCGAGAACGCACCGCGGACCTGGGACAAGGCATCGACAATGGCCCGATCGGGCGTCGGTTCCTTGGAGCGCGCGTAGAGATGGAGGATGACCTCCGTATCAGTGGTGGTCTGGAAGATCGCACCCTCTCGAACCAGGTGGTCCTTGAGTTCGCTGGCGTTCACCAGGTTGCCGTTGTGGCAGATCGCGATTTCCCCATGCGCGCACGCACTGACCAGGGGACCGGCGTTGGCGAGCAGGCTTTCGCCGGCGGTCGAATAGCGCACGTGGCCGACCGCCATGTCACCCACGAGGCCGGCGAGGATATCCTCGTCGAACGCCTCGTTGACGTAGGCCATCGCGCGCGACACGCGCAACCGGACGCCGTCGGAGGACGCGATGCCCGCGCTCTCCTGTCCGCGGTGCTGCAGCGCGTAGAGGCCGAGATAGACCATGTTGGCCGCTTCGGGATGACCGAAGATGCCGAAGACGCCGCACTCTTCCTTGAGTTCGTCCATTTATGCGATCTGCTTCTCGAAATACGAGTCAATCGCTTTCGACCACACGCGCTCGGCGTCCTCGACCGCCACATCGACGGCGACCCGGCCGGCGACGGCAATCCGCAGGCGGTTGCCGCCGGTCTGGCCGATGACCCGTGCGGGCACCGCCGCCGCAGCCGCCCGCGTGAGGACGGCCGTGACCTCGTCTGGCGTCACCGACACGAGAACGCGGGACGCGGACTCCCCGAACAACACCGCGGCCTCGTCCAGGTCGCGCCGGCCCGCTACCGCCGTGCTGTCGAGCGACACATCGGCCCCCAGACCACTGCCCGCGAAGCAGCATTCGGCGAGCGCCGCCGCGAGCCCGCCGTCCGAACAATCGCTTGCCGAGCGAACGAGCCGCTCCCCGGCGAGCGTCACGAGCAGCTCCTGCAGGCGTCGCTCGACATCGAGGTCCAGCACGGGCGCCGCGCCGCGGATCTGATCGTATACGAGCCTGAGGTACTCGCTCCCGCCAAGTTCGCCGTGTCCCTCGCCGAGCAGGATGATGGTGTCCCCCGATTCCCGGAAGCAGGCCCCGACCACGAGGTCGGCGTGCTCGAGCAGCCCGACGATACCGATGACGGGCGTGGGATAGATGGCCTTCCCGTCGGTCTCGTTGTACAGGCTGACGTTGCCGCCGGTAATCGGAACGGAGAGTGCACGACACGCTTCGCCGATGCCTTCCACCGCCTGGGCGAACTGCCACATGATGCCGGGCCGCTCCGGGTTTCCGAAGTTCAGGCAGTTCGTCGCCGCAAGCGGACGCGCGCCCGTGCAGGCCACGTTTCTGGACGCCTCCGCCACCGCCAGCATGGCCCCCAGTCGCGGGTCGAGATAGCAGTAGCGGCCGTTGCCGTCCACCGACATGGCCAGGGCCCGATCCGTGCCCTTGATCCGCACCACGCCGGCCCCAAGGCCGGGCAGGTTGATCGTGTTCGTGCGGACCATGTGGTCGTATTGCCGGTAGGCCCAGCGCTTGCTCGCCAGAGTCGGCGACGACAGAAGCGCGAGCAGCGCCGCACTGCCGTCCATGGACGGCGCCGGGAGCCGCGCAAGGTCGAGGGCGCGGACCTCGTCGAGATACTCGGGCCTCGCCACCGGCCGCCGATACACCGGCGCCTCGTCGGTCAGCGCACGGTTGGGAATCTCCGCCACGACCGCGCCGTGGTGTTTCACGCGCAACACGCCGTCGTCCGTCACGCTCCCGATGCGGACAGCGTGCAAATCCCACTTCTCGAAGATGCGCTCGATTTCGGCCTCGCGCCCGCGCGTGACGACGAGCAGCATGCGCTCCTGCGATTCCGACAGCATGATCTCGTAGGGCGTCATGCCGGTTTCGCGCTGCGGGACGAGGGCGACGTCGATTTCGATGCCGGCGCCCCCGCGTGACCCCATCTCGGATGTGGAACAGGTCAGCCCGGCCGCCCCCATGTCCTGGATGCCCACGAGGGCGTCGGACTTCATCACCTCGAGGCAGGCCTCGAGGAGGAGCTTTTCCATGAACGGATCGCCGACCTGCACCGCGGGCCGCTTCTCTTCGAGCTTCTCGTCGAACTCCGCAGAGGCCATCGTGGCGCCGTGAATGCCATCGCGCCCGGTTTTTGCCCCGACGTAATACACGGAGTTCCCGACGCCAGAGGCCACACCCTTGACGATGTCCGCGGCGCGCGCAATGCCAAGACAGAACACATTGACGAGCGGGTTCCCGCTGTAACACGGGTCGAAGACAATCTCACCCCCAACGGTCGGGATGCCGATGCTGTTGCCGTAGCCGGCGATGCCCGCGACGACCCCCTCGAGCAGGCGCGGCGTGCCCGGAGCGTCGAGGGCACCGAACCGCAGGGAGTTCAACAGGGCAATCGGGCGCGCGCCCATCGTGAAGATGTCGCGGATGATGCCGCCGACGCCGGTCGCCGCGCCCTGATAGGGTTCGATGAACGACGGATGGTTGTGGGATTCGATCTTGAAAACGGCGGCCAGCCCTTCGCCGATATCGATGGCACCGGCGTTCTCGCCAGGCCCCTGCAGAACCTGTGGTCCTTCCGTCGGAAGCGTCCGGAGGTACACGCGGGAGCTCTTGTAGCTGCAGTGTTCGGACCACATTACCGAGAAGATCCCGAGCTCGGTCAGATTCGGTTCGCGGCCGAGGAACTGCACGATGCGGTCGTATTCGTCGGGCTTGACGCCGTGGCGCTCGAGAACCTTCGAATCCATCATGCGCTCGCCAACGCGCCGGCACGGATGGACTGCACGGCGGATTCGAAGATGACCAACCCGTCGGCACTCCCCAGAATCGACTCGCACGCGCGCTCAGGGTGTGGCATCAGGCCGACGACGTTTCGGGTTTCGTTGCAGAGGCCGGCGATGGCGGCCACCGAGCCGTTCGGATTGTCGGGGCTGGTCACCGCCCCCTCCGCGCTCGTGTAGCGGAAGATCACCTGGCGCCGGCGCTCGAGCGCCTCGACAACCTCCGGGGGAGCAAAGTAGTTGCCCTCGCCGTGCGCGATCGGGAGGCGGAGCACCTGTCCAGGCCGGCAGGCCGCCGTGAAGGGCGTATCCGTCTGCTCGACGCGGATGTGGACCTGCTCGCAGAGAAACTTCAGCCCGCGATTGCGAAGCATCGCGCCCGGCAGGAGCCCGGCTTCGAGGAGAACCTGGAACCCGTTGCAGATGCCGAGCACTGGCCCACCGCGGTCCGCGAACGCGCCGACGGCGCGCATGACGGGAGAGAAGCGCGCCATCGCACCGGTGCGCAAGTAGTCGCCGTGCGCGAAGCCGCCTGGGAGAATCACGGCATCGGCACCTTTTAGATCCGTTTCCTTGTGCCAGATGTACTCGGCCTGCTGGCCGAGCACATCCTTGGCCGCATGGCACGCGTCTTCGTCGCAGTTGCTACCGGGAAATACGATGACGGCAAACTTCATGGTCAGTCAATCTCGATGCGGTAGCTCTCGATAACCGGGTTGGCCAGCAGCTTGTGGGCGACTTCCGAGGCGAGGGCTCTGGCCTCGCCGGCGTCGGTAGCCGCCAGGTCGAGTTCGAAGTATTTGCCCTGGCGGACGTCCGAGACGCCGCCGTAGCCGAGCGAATGCAAGGCGTCGGCAATCGTGCGTCCCTGTGGGTCGAACACCGATGGTTTGAGCGTGACGAAGACCCGCGCGCGCATGCGATTCAACCCCTGTGAGGCCACCGACAAACCGGTACCGTGGCGCCCGGCCCCTTCAGCGCACCAGCTGCGCCGGCTCCGTCTGGAGCGCCGCGGCGCCGAACACCCGCCCGAAGATATGACCGACATGCTTCAACTGATCGTCGAGATCGAACGCCCGCTCGATTTCGGCGGCCGGCAGCACGGTGGTGACGTCCGCGTCGGCCAGCAGCAGCGCCTTGAAGTCGCGCTGCTCGGCGAACGACCGCATGGCGTTCCGCTGCACCCACTCGTAGGCCTGCTCCCGGGACACCCCCCGCCTGGCGAGCTCGAGGAGCACCGTGCCGGAGAACACGACCCCGCGCGAACGGTTCAAGTTCTCACGCATCCGCTCGGGGTAGACCACCATACCCTCCACGATCCGCGTGAACCGCCGCAGCATGTGGTCGAGGGCGACGAAGCTGTCAGGCAGAATTACGCGCTCGACCGAAGAATGCGAGATATCCCGTTCGTGCCAGAGCGCGACGTTCTCGAACGCCGCCTGGCAGTTCGCACGGACAAGGCGTGCCAGGCCCACAATCTGCTCGCAGCCGATCGGATTGCGCTTGTGGGGCATGGCCGATGAGCCCTTCTGTCCCTTGGCGAACGGCTCCTCGACCTCGCCGATTTCCGTCTTCTGCAGCCCCCGCACCTCGAGCGCGAATTTCTCGAGCGAAGAGGCCGCAATGGCCAAGGCTGCGAGCAGTTCCGCGTGGCGATCGCGCTGGATGACCTGCGAGGCCACGGGCGCGGGCTCGAGACCCAGGCGCGCGCACACGTCGGCCTCGATCTCAGGGGACAGGTGGGCGAACGTCCCGACGGCGCCCGACAGCTTGCCGACGTTGATCACGGCCCTCGCCCGTCGAATGCGCTCGACGCTACGCTGGACCTCCGCGAACCACAGCGCCAGCTTCAAGCCGAACGTCATCGGCTCGGCGTGGACACCGTGCGTCCGCCCGATCATCGGGGTGGTCCGGTGTTCCATCGCCCGCGTGCGAATGGCGGCGGAGAGCGCGGACAGATCGGCAAGGATGACGTCGCACGCCTCGCGCATCTGCAGCGCCTGCGCCGTGTCCACCACGTCGGAGGACGTCAGGCCGAAGTGCAGCCAGCGCGCGGAGGGCCCGACGTTCTCGGCGACGGCCGTCGTGAACGCGATCACGTCGTGCTGGGTAATCTGCTCGATCTGCTCGATGCGCGCGATATCGAATGCGCCACGCGTCCGGATGTCGCGGGCCGCTTCCGCGGGGACGATGCCGGCCGCGGCCATGGCTTCAGCGGCGGCGGCCTCCACGAGGAGCCAGGTCTCGTACCGACGCTGGTCGCTCCAAATCCGCCCCATGTCGGGGTGCGTGTAGCGGGGAATCATCTAGTCGAGCGCGAGGCGCTCTTGGGGCACCTGTAATCCATTGACGCTTCCGAGCACGGTCGCCGACATCGAGCCGTTCCTGAACAAGTCCGCGGCCACACGCTGCACGTCCGCCACGGTGACGCGCTCGATGCCCTGCAAAGTGTCGTCGAGGCCGAAGTGGCGCTCGAAGTAGATTTCCTGACGGGCCAGGTGCGACATCCGGCTGGCCGTGTTCTCGAGGCTCAACATCAGGCTGCCCTTGAGGTGGTCCTTGGCGCGCTGCAGTTCCGCGGCGGGCACGGGCGCGAGCTTGACGCCGCGCAGTTCCTCGACCACCAGGTCGATCACCTCGCCCACGGCATCGTTGGCGCAGCCGGCGTAGACGGTGAACGAGCCCGCATCGCGGTAGGCACTGAGCCCGCTGAAGACGGCATAGGCCAGGCCGCGCTTCTCGCGGATGTTCTGGAAGAGGCGCGAGCTCATCGAGCCGCCGAGGAGCGTGTTCAGCAGATAACTGGCATACCGGTCGCGCTCGTCGTGGTTCTGCGGGTAACTGCTCACGCCGAGGCAGACATGGCTCTGTTCGAGCTCTTTGTTCCGGATGAGGACGCGAGGCACGACGCTCGGTGGCTGCTCGTCGGAAACCGCTGCGACCGCGGGCAACGAGCCGAACTTGGCCTCGACCAGGTCGCGGAGGCGCTGATGCTCCAGATTCCCTGCCGCCGACACAATCAGGTTGGGCGCGGTGTAGGACCGCGCGAAATAGTCCCGCAGGAGCGGCGCGCTGAAGGATTCGACGGTCTCGCGGATGCCGAGAATCGGCCGCCCCAGCGGATGATTCTCCCAGAACCCCTGGGTGAAGATCTCGTGGACCAGATCGTCGGGGGTGTCCTCGACCATCTTGATCTCTTCGACCACGACTTTCTTCTCGCGCTCGACGTCGTCCGGATCGAACGCCGGGTTACGGACGATGTCGGCGAGGATGTCGATGGCGAGCGGCAGGTGCTCGTCGAGCACCTTGATGTAATAGCTGGCGTATTCCTTCGCCGTGAAGGCATCGAGCTGGCCGCCGATGGAATCGATCGCCTGCGCGATGTCCTCGGCGGATCGGGTTGCCGTTCCCTTGAACAGCATGTGCTCGACGAAATGGGCGATTCCGCCATCCTCCGCGCTCTCGTGTCGCGACCCGCGTGCGAGCCACACGCCGATGCTGACGGACCGCACCTCGGACATTGGCTCCGTGAGGATACGAAGCCCGTTATCGAGGACGTCGCGGACGATGGGTGAATTGGGCACTAGGCTGTAGCGGAACTGTGCTGTACAGCCTACGCAAGAGAGACGGCGCTGTAAAGCATTGATTCAGAAGGGTTAAAGGACTGTTTTCACTATAACACGCGAGCTGCCGCTCGGGCAAGCATCTCGGGCGCCGGCGCGGACGATTTCGTTTCCGCGATAAGATCGCGGACCGGCAAGTGGTTACACACGTGCGAGATGTCTCGACCGCCGCCCGCCCGGACCTCGCGGAGCTGGAATGCGCCAGCCTCGAAGACCTCCTCGCGTCCCGCGGCCACCCGCGGTTTCACGGGCCACAGATCTTCCAGTGGATCTATCGTCGCGGGGTGGCCACGCCCGCCGGGATGACGGACCTCCCCCACCGCCTCCGGGACGAGATCGCGACCGAATTCGTCCTCTCCACGCCGCGGCTGGTCCAGCGCGAACGGTCCATCGACGGAACCGAGAAGTTTCTCCTGAGCCTGCCCCACGGGCAGGTCGTGGAGTCCGTGTTCATCCCGGACACGCCGGCGATGACTTTCTGCATTTCGACGCAGGTCGGATGCGCCATGGCCTGCGCCTTCTGCCTCACCGGCAAGATGGGGCTGACGCGGAATCTGACCGCGGGGGAAATCGTCGGCCAGGTGCGCGTCCTCGCCGACACCCTCGCGATGCGCGACGCCCGATTCAACATCGTGTTCATGGGCATGGGCGAGCCCCTGCACAACTACGACGAGACGATGAAGGCGCTGAGGATCCTGACCGACGCCCGCGGGCTCGCGATCGCGCCGCGCCGGATCACGCTCTCGACCGTCGGGCTGCCACCCGCGCTCGAGCGCCTGGCAAACGAGACGGTCATGCCCAACCTGGCGATCTCGCTCCACGCGCCCACCGACCGTCAACGTGGTGCGCTCGTCCCGATCAACAAGAAATACGGGATCGCGGACATCATCGACGCCTGCCGGCGGTTTCCCGTGAAGCGGCGCAGCCGGATCACGTTCGAATACGTCCTGCTCGCGGGCGTCAACGACGCACCGAAGGACGCCCATGCGCTTGCGAAGCTTCTGTCCGGCCTGAAGTCGAAGGTGAACCTGATTCCGCTCAATGCCGCAGCCGGGATCGCGTTCGAACGTCCCTCGGACCGGGCGATCGACCAGTTCGCGCGCATCCTTGCGGAACATCGCGTGGTGGTGTCGGTGCGCAAGAGCCGCGGCCGGGACATCCGCGCCGCCTGCGGCCAGCTCATTGTGGAAAGCGCGCGGCCATCGCCCGCCCAGCAGCTCGCCACGGCGGCGTTCGGCGGCGAGGTGCCTGGATAGGCGACCCCGAGCGGACGTTCAGTGTCGAGTCGCCACCGGCAGGCAGAGCTCACCGCGCATCACGCCGTCGGCACCCGTCACCCTGACATCGACCCACTCGTTGCGCGCGGCGCCCGGCGGAATCTGGACCTTCAGGTAGTTGCCCGTCACGACCAAGGCGCCGTCCTCGATGGTCAGCCCCCGGTGCACCGTCCCGAGTTGCGCCGCACGGAAACGGGCCGTCAGGCGCTGACCGATGTCGCGCACCACCCGCGCCCGCTCGCGCACGGCCGTGCCGTGCACCTTTCCAGCCATTGCAGACGCCGACGTGCCGGGTCGATCTGAATACGGGAACACGTGTAGATGCGTCAACGGACAGCCGGCCAGATATGCGGCGAGCTCGGCGAAATCCTCCTCGGTTTCCCCGGGGAATCCCACGAGGACATCCGAACCGATGGAGGCGTGGGGCATACGACGGCGGATCGCATCGACGAGCCGGCGGTAGTAGTCGATGGTGTATGGGCGGCGCATGGCGGCGAGCACGCGGTCGCTCGCATGCTGCAGCGGCAGGTGGAGGTGCGGAGCAAAGCAGCCGGCGCCGGCAACCAGGTCCACGACCGCCGGCGAGCAGTCCATGGGTTCGAGTGAACTGACGCGAAACAGGACGTCCGCCTGGCGGGACGCGGCCCGCCGCGACCGGATCCAGCCCGCGAGCGCGTGCATCAGCCCCGCGAGGGAGGAAGGCGGCTCGAGGTCTCGCCCATAGGAGCCCAGATGCACCCCGGTCAGCGCGATTTCTTTGAACCCGGCATCGACCACCCGCGCGACCTCCGCGAGCAGGATGTCGATGGGCACGCTCCGCGGCCGACCCCGGGTCGTGGGAATGACGCAGTACGAGCACTGCTCGCCGCAGCCGGTCTGGACGCGCAGCGTGAAGGCGGTCCTGCCAGCCACGCCCGGCTCGATCCGCGCGCCGCAGGCGCCGTCCCCATCATCGACGGGCGGCCGCGCCAGCATCTGGAGGAGCGCCGGCTTGTCGTCATTCGGTACGACCGCGGCAACTCCGTGAAGCGCGGCCAGTTCGTCGGGGCGCCGCGTCGCGTAGCAGCCCGTGACGACGATGCGGGCGCCGGGATTGACGCGCGCGAGGCGGCGAATCGTCTGGCGGGCCGCCTGGTCGGCGCTCGCGGTCACCGAGCAGGTGTTGACGATCACGACATCGGCCTGCTCGGGGGCTGTCGCGGTCGCGCCCTGGCCGAGCAGGGCCTCCTCGGCCGCGAGCGAGTCGGCCTGATTGACCCGGCAGCCGAACGTCACGACAGCGTACGTCATCGATTGTGGCCTGCGCCCCTCAGATGCCTGCCGGAGGCGAGATCGCCCGGAGCCCGATGTCCCGACGCTACTGCATCCCGTCGAATCGAATGTGCGCGACGCCACCGTAGGCCCGCGCGACGGCCGTCGGAAAATCGGGGCCGCGTCCAACGACCGTCAGGACGCGCCCCCCGGCCGTCACCAAGTGTCCGCCGCGGCGCGCCGTGCCGGCGTGGTACACCGCGACACCCAGCAGGGCCTCTGCCTCGCTCGTTCCCGTGATGACGTCACCCGCGGATGCCGATTCCGGATAGCCGCGCGACGCGAGGACAACGCCCACCGCCCGGTCGTCGCCCATTCGCACCGAGGCCTGCTGCAGCCTACCCGCAGCCGCGGCCGCGAGCAGCGGCAGAAGCGGCTCGTCGATACGCGACAGAATGACCTGCGCCTCCGGATCGCCGAGCCGGACGTTGAACTCGATGACCTGCGGCCCCTCGGGCGTCAGCATCAGCCCGACATACAAGAAGCCTCGAAACGGATGGCGCTCGCTGGCCATGCCCGAGACGACCGGCTCGACGATGTCGTGCATGATGCGGCGGCTAAGGGCCGCATCGACGAGGGGACTCGGCGCAAAAGCACCCATCCCCCCCGTGTTCGGTCCCTGGTCGCCGTCAAAGATACGCTTGTGGTCCTGGGCCGTCCCGATCGGCACGGCGCGCTCGCCATCAGCCACGACGAAGAACGATACCTCCGGCCCAGTCAGACACTGCTCGATGACGAGCCGTTCGCCCGCGGCGCCGAATTTCCGCTCGCCCATGGCCGACGTGGCGGCGGCTTCGGCGGTACTACGGTCCTCGGCAATCACGACACCCTTGCCTGCGGCAAGCCCGTCGGCTTTGAGCACAAGTGGCCAGCCGAACTCCCCGGACCGAATCACCGCCAGCGCGTCGTCGAGCGACTCGACCGTGCGGAACCGAGCGGTCGGAATGCGGTGACGTGCCATGAAGGACTTGGAAAAGCCTTTGCTCGTCTCGAGGCGCGCCGCGGCAGCGGATGGGCCGAAAAGCGCGCGTCCCCCTGCAGCAAACCGGTCGGCAGCCCCCGCCGCGAGTACGGCTTCCGGGCCGACCACCGTGAAATCGACGTGTTCGCGTTCAGCCAGGGCGAATAGGCCGTCGGGGTCCGACAGGTCGCACGGAAGGGTCCGTGCCAGGCTTGTGATGCCGGGATTACCCGGGACGCACAGAATCTCGCCCGCGTCGCGGTCCGCCGACAGCCTGGCCACCAGGGCATGCTCTCTCGCCCCGCCACCGATGACCATAACCCTAATCATTGCAACAATTTAAAAAATGAGATGCGGCAACGGTCTGAGGGGGTGGCCAACACGAGTATTTCGTTGACCTTGGCCAGGAATGCACCTAGAATCCGCGTTTACCTATGATAGCCTAGCATGTTTAGGTTGTCTGGTAAGTGTTTCCCGAGGGGAGTCCAAGAGCCGTGGCTGAAGTGAAGATCCAGGATGGAGAATCAATTGAGAGCGCCCTCCGGCGTTTCAAGCGCAAGGTCCAGCAGGAAGACATCATCAAAGACATCAAGAAGCATTCGTTCTACTTGAAACCGGGCGATAAGCGGCGCGCCAAGCAGGCGCTTGCACGCAAGCGCAACCGGAAGAAGCTCCGGCGCGAACTGGAGTAACGCCGTCGTCCGACCAACGAACC
>JBEQUD010000471.1:0-6521 GCA_040349235.1 Acidobacteriota bacterium | reverse complement strand
CGACCCAGCGGTCGTGCCCGACATGGCCAGGGTCGCGCACCCGCTCGTGCTCGAGCAGGGCGATGTAGTCGAGAAGAAAGCCGCGTCGGTCGGCGAGCGTCACCTCGCGCACGGGCCGGCCCGCCGCCAGGTCTGCCGCCTGCGCGAGAATCCAGGGGTTGCGCAAGACACCGCGCCCGACCAGCACGCCCTCGACGCCGGCCGCCATGCGGGCGACTATCTGCTGCGGCTCGACACAGTCGCCGCTGCCGAACACGGGGATGCGCAGGGCATCGGCAATCTCCGCGACCAGGTCCCAGTCCGCGCTGCCGCTGTAGCTCTGTGCGGCGGTGCGGCCATGGACGGCCACGGCGGCCGCGCCCGCGTCCTCGACCATGCGGGCAAGCGTCGGCGCGTTGCGCTCGCCGTCGTTCCACCCGGCGCGCATCTTCACCGTCACCGGAATCCTGACGGCGCGCGTCATGGCCGCGATCACGCTCGCGGCGTGCGCGGGCTCGCGCATCAGGCTGCAGCCCGCGTTGTGCTTCGCAATTTTGGGGACCGGGCATCCCATGTTGACGTCCACGATGTCGGCGCCCATGCCCTCGACGATCTGCGCCGCGGCCGCCATCTTCTCGGGGTCGCCGCCGAAGATCTGGACCGAGACGGGCCGCTCCTCCTCGGTGAACTCGGCGTACTCGAGCGTGCGATCGATGCCGCGGATGATGCCCTCGGAGCTGACCATCTCCGTCACGACCAAGCCGCAGCCGCCGTGCCGCTTGACGAGCCGGCGGAAGGCCGTATCCGTCATGCCGGCCATCGGGGCAATCGCGTACGGCGACGAGAGGGCGACGGGGCCAATCTTCATCGGGTCAGGGGACTTCATCGGGTCAGGGGACGATGTCCCGCGCGGGGGCATTTGATATCGTAGCGCAATGCCGGGTGTATCCCTCCAACGCCGGGCCGGGCTGTGGCTGCCGCCGCTCGGCTACATGGCCACTATCTACGGCCTGTCCGCCCAGTCCGATCCGATGCCCGCCGTCACGGCCCACGTCTGGGACAAATTCCTGCACGCGTTCGAATACGGCGCGCTGGCGATCCTGGTGGCGCGTGCCCTGATGGGCGAGGGGTTGGCCTGGCTCGCGGCCGGGCTCGCGGCTATCGTGCTGGCGAGCCTCTACGGCGGCAGCGACGAGTACCACCAGTTCTTCGTGCCGGGCCGGAGCTCGGACGTCCACGACTGGGTCGCGGACACCATCGGCGCCGCAATCGGCACCTCCGCGTACCTCGCAGCGCTCCTCACGGGGCTGTTACCCAGGCGCTAGTACGCCTTGACGTCGCCGGCGTCCACCTCGACGGACACAGCCTGGCCGATGAGATTGACGGAGAGGACGAGGCGCGCCTTCTGCGCGTCTTTGCGCATCAAACGGCCGACGACGCCACGCAGCGGGCCGTGATGCACCTCGACCATCATCCCTTCGTGAATCATCGGGCACGGGTCGTACTGCAGCTCGCTGCCGACGAGCAGGCGGATGCTGTCGAGTTCGACCTCGGGAATCTGGGCGGGCTTGCCGTCAAACGACACGATGCTGACGACGCCCGTGCACTTCAGGATGGAGAGCGTG
Source organism: Acidobacteriota bacterium (assembly GCA_040349235.1). Lineage (GTDB taxonomy): Bacteria > Acidobacteriota > Vicinamibacteria > Vicinamibacterales > CAVVIG01 > JBEQUD01. The sequence continues at coordinate 4,917 of JBEQUD010000471.1, read as the reverse complement.
TCGTTCGGGTTGAAGCGCGCGAAGCAGTAGCCGGGGAAGAGCGGCCAGTCGATCTTCTTCTTGCGATCCTTCCAGCGGCTCCAGCGTGTGATCGTCGGGAGAAAGGATTCGACCTGCTTCTTCGCGAGTTGCTCGCGCACACGCTGCTCGTGGCGCGAGCGGGTCCAGACCGCGTACCAGTGTGGCTCCGCGGGCTCGTTCATCAGTGCGAGGGGCTGGCGGCGGGCACCGATCGCTTGAGGCCTTCGGTGTAGGCCTTCTGCACTTCCGCGTTCTTCCAGTCGATGATGGCCTGCGTCCGGAGTTTGTCGAGGTACTTGCCGAATTCCTGACGGCGCTTGTCGGTGAGCACGCGCGAGCTGATCTGGTCGCGCGCCTGCTCGAAGGGCTGCACCTGATTGCCCGTCATCGTTTCGAGCTTCAGGATTTGGTAGCCGCGCGCGGTGCGCAGCGGCGCGGTGATATCGCCCGGCTTCATCGCCTCGATGATCGCCCGCACCTCGTTCGAGAGGTCGGTGAGGCTGATCGGCCCGATGAGGCCGGCGTTGGTGCGCGTCGGCGCGTCGGACATATCGGAGGCCAGCTTCTCGAAGCTGTCCCCGGCGGTTGCCCGCGCGCGGATGGCCTCGGCGCGCGCCTTCGCGGCGTCGTCGGCCGCGACATTGACGCCCTTGGTGTCCGCAGGCACGGCGACGAGGATCTCGCGCACCGTGACCGTGGCCGGGGTCGAGAACTCCTTGAGGTGGCTGTCGTAGTAGGCGCGCGCCTCGTCCTCCGACATCGCAATCTTGCCCATCACCTCGTTCTGCTGGACGCGCTGCCAGATCATCTGCCGCTCGAGGTTCCTGCGCAGGTCGGCGGTGGTGAGGCCTTCCTGCTTGAGCGCGGCCTGGAAGGTTTCCTCGGCTTCGAGTTTGTTTTCCTTCCGGATGTTGTCCACGAAGGTCTTGAACTGATCGTCGTTCAGCTTGTAGCCGAGTTCCTTCCCGCGCTGCACCACGAGCAGGTCGTCCACGGCGTCCACGACCACCTGGGGCGTGATTTCGTCGAGCGTCTTCCTGAGCTGCGCGTCGTTGATGCCGCTCTTGATGTCGATCTTCTGGCCCTGGAGCTCGCGGATGCGCGCGACCTGGCGCGCCTCGAGATCGGTCTTGGTGAAGGCTTCGCCGTTGACCTTGACGAGCACTTGCTCGATGACCTCGGCGCGGGCCACGGCCGACGCGGTCGCCAAGCCAAACACCACAAGGAACGGGCGGACGCCGCGACGTGTCATATGCATTGGTTAAACCCGGAAAAAACGATCTTATCCTTGATCGAGGAGCTCGCTCAATAAACTCCCCACCCGCTCGAACACCCCGCCAGGCGCGCGCGGATCCTCCTTCGCGGGCCTCAACATCGCCTCTTTCGTGAACCCCGCGGTCACTTCCCCCGCCTGCGCCCGCGCCGTCCACCAGCTGGGCGCGGCGCTCGTTCGGCCGGCGCCCTTTCGCGGCAACCGGGTGCGCGGCGCCGGGGCCGCACCGCCACCGGATGTACGCCCCTGAACGGCCGCGGTGGGGGGCGAGGGGGCCGCCTTCGGACCGCCGTCCAGGTTGATCTTGAGCGCCGACGGGGGCATCAAGGTCAGCTCCGGACGCTGGCCGACGAGCGCGACGAGCCGCAACGGATCGACCCTCGCCTGGGCGCCGAACTTTAAGACGACGGCGCGGCCTTCCCGGTTGATGCTCTCGATGCCGAGCCGTTCCGCCATCACGCGAATGCGGCCGTAGTCTGCGAGGTTCAGCACCGAGGGGGGCAGCGGCCCGTAGCGGTCCTCGGCCTCCTCGAGGACGCGGTCGATTTCCTCGTCGTGCCGCGCCGAGGCCACCTTCCGGTAGAGCATCAGGCGCTGATTCATGTCCGCGACGTACGACTCGGCGATGCGCAGATCGCCGCCCAGGTTCACCGTCGCGCGCGCGTCGTCCTCGATCGGCTCGCCCTTCAGCTCGCGCACGGCTTCTTCGAGCAGCTTCATGTACATCTCGAACCCGATGGCCTCGATGTGGCCGCTCTGCTCGCCGCCGAGCAGGTTACCGGCGCCGCGAATCTCGAGGTCGAGCGCCGCGACGCGGAACCCGCTGCCGAGGTCGCTGAATTCCTTGATGGCCGCCAGCCGTTTCTTGGCGACGGGCGACAGGTTGTCCTCCGGCGGGACGAGCAGGTACGCGTACGCCGGCCGATCGGACCGCCCGACGCGGCCGCGCAGCTGATAGAGCTGCGACAGACCGTAGCGATCCGCGCGGTTGATGATGATGGTGTTCGCGTTGGGGATGTCGAGGCCGTTCTCGACGATGGTCGTCGCGAGCAGCACGTCGTACTTGCGGGCGACGAAGTCGAGCATGGCGCGCTCGAGCGTGTCCTCGCCCATCTGCCCGTGGCCGACGACGATGCGCGCCTCGGGCACGAGCCGGCGGATCAAGTCGCCGATAGAGAAGATCGACTCGACCCGGTTGTGGACGAAGTAGACCTGGCCGCCGCGCGAGAGCTCGTTGTGGATCGCCAGCCGGATGACGTCCTGGTCGAACTTGACGACGTTGGTCTGGATCGACAGCCGATCTTTGGGCGGCGTCTCGATGATGGACATGTCGCGGATGCCGACCAGGGACATGTTGAGCGTCCGCGGAATGGGCGTCGCGCTCATCGTCAGCACATCCACCTTCTTGCGCAGCTGCTTGATTTTCTCCTTGTGCCCCACACCGAAGCGCTGCTCCTCGTCCACGACGAGCAGCCCCAGATCGTGGAACTGCACGTCCTTCGAGAGCAGGCGATGCGTGCCGACGATGATGTCCACCTTGCCGGCGGCGAGGCCGGCCAGCGCCTCCTTCTGCTCGGCGGCGCTCCGGAACCGGCTGACCATTTCGACGCGCACCGGGAAGCCGGCGAAGCGCTCCTTCAGCGTCTTCTCGTGCTGGAAGGCGAGCACGGTCGTCGGCGCGAGCACGGCCACCTGCTTGCCGTCCATCACCGCCTTGAACGCCGCGCGAATCGCGACCTCCGTTTTGCCGTAGCCGACGTCGCCGCAGAGGAGCCGATCCATCGGCGTGGACGATTCCATGTCGCGCTTGATGTCGGTGACGGCCGTCACCTGGTCCGGTGTGAGGTCGTAGGGGAACGCGCCTTCGAATTCTTCCTGCCAGTGCGAGTCGGGTTTGAAGGCGTACCCGGAGACCGCCTTGCGCTGGGCGTAGAGCTTGAGCAGCTCTTCCGCCATGTCGCGCATGGCCTTCTTGACGCGGCTCTTCGCCTTCTCCCAGGACGCGCCGCCAAGGCGATCGACGGCCGGGCGCGTCGCGCCCGTGTACTTCTGCACGAGGTCGAGGCGCTCGACGGGGACGAACAGCTTGTCGTCGCCGGCGTAGCGCAGCTCGAGGAACTCCTGCATCGCGTCGCCGACGCCGATCTGCTTCAGCCCGACGAAGGCCCCGATGCCGTGATCGACGTGCACGACGAGATCGCCCACCTTCAGGTCGCGCAGGTCCGACAGAAACGCCTTGGTGGCCGATGGCCGGCGGTCGGCGGCGCGGCGCTCTTCTTCGAACACGTCGGCCTCGGCGTAGATCTGGAGGCCTGCGTCCAGCAGTCGGAACCCGCGCGAGAGCCCGCCGACGGCAACGAGCACCGCGGCGTACTGCGCGTCGGCGGCGCGGTCCACGGCGACCGCGAAGATCTCGTATTCCTTGAGCAGCTCGATGGTGCGCTCGGCGCGGCCGTGCGTACCGGCGACGAAGAGCGTGGTCTCGCCCTCGTCGCGGCGGCGGCGGATGTCGGCCACCCAGTCGGCCACGCGCCCGCGCAGCTGGGTGGCAGGCTGGCAGCGGACGTGGCCCACGCCCCCGAGCGGCGTGTCTGCCGAAGGGGCGCCGGCGGCCACGTCAAGGCTGGCAAGGTTGGTTGCGCGCGTCAGCCGCGCGTCGATGTCGCCCCACTCGACGACGAGCGCGGACGGCGGCGGGACGTCTTCGCGCCGCGCGGTCGCGTCGTCGTAGCTGCGCTGCACCTGCGCGAGCAGGGCCTGCGCGGCCGTCTCGACCTCGTCGCGCTCGGATACGAAGGTGCGCACGGCGGAAGCACCCGCGAGGTAGTCGAACAGGGTGGCGTCGGCCGCCCCTCGCGCGCTATCGCCCAGGACGTCCCGGAGCGGCACGATCGCAAGCTGATCCACCGTCTGCACGGAGCGCTGCGTGGCGGGGTCGTAGCGGCGAAGCGACTCCACCGTGTCGCCGATGAACTCCAGCCGGACGGGCTGCACCTCGCCGGCGGGAAACACGTCCACGATGCCGCCGCGGATGGCGAACTCGCCGTGCTCGTCGGCCGGGTCCTCGCGGCTGAACCCGGCGTCCGCGAGCAGCTCGGCCAGGTCCGTCGGCGAGAGATCCTGCCCGGGCTTGATCTCGATGGACGCGCGCAGCAGGCGGCCGGGGGGACTGACGCGGGGCAGCAGCGCCGCCGCCGAGGCGACAACCACGCGCGCGGAGCCGGTGGCGACGGCGTGCAGGGCGCGCGCGCGCGCCGAGGTGACGCCGACGTGCGGGGCGAGGCCGCGGTACGGGTCCACTTCGTGCGAGGGGAAGGGCAGAACGGCCCGCCCGGCCGCCTCGGCGGAGAGCCCCTCCAAGGCCGAGACGAAGAAGCAGATGTCGGACACCGTCTCTTCGAGGTCCGCGTCGGTCGGGACGATATACAAGACCACGCCGTCCGGGAGGCTTTGCGCGGCCGCGGCGACCGACAAGGATTTGGCGGAAGACGTGAGGCCGGACTGCGTCGGGCCGGCCGCGTCCATGCCGCTTCTGGCCACGGCGGCCTTGAGCAGCGCACGAAGATTGAGCGAGGTAGAGGTCGTCAAAACCTACAGTATATCGCTACGTCCTGTAGAGTCAG
>JBEQUD010000456.1:0-5621 GCA_040349235.1 Acidobacteriota bacterium | reverse complement strand
CGCAACGACGAGGCTCGCGGGCGGGTTGGGTTGGAGCCAGAGGGCATGGAGGTTCCACGCGTACTGCAGTGCACCGGCGACAGCACAGAGCGCGGCGAGGGCCACGATGCGCGGCCTCACCATCGTCCGCCATCCTCCGGGGGCGGCCGTCAGCAGGTAGAGCGTGAAGCCCGGACCGAGCAGGACCATCGACAGGTGGTTGCCGAAGCCGAGCGCGTATGCCGCAAAGAAGGCCGCAAGGCGTCCTGGTGATGGCTGAGTGCCCCACCGCAGCACCAGCCCGATCGTCAGCGCCACGAAGAGGATGTGGAGCGCGTAGACCTCGGCGATGATGGCCTGGCTCCAGAAGGTGTAGGAGCCGGCGAAGAGCAGCGCGGCCGCGACGGCCGCTGGGAGCGACCCCGCCAGTTCGGCCGCCACCCACACCACGAGCGCGCACGCGGCCGCAGCCTCGAGCGCGGACGCGAGGTTCAGCGCACGGGCCGGTTCCATGCCCGTGGCACCCAGCAGCAGATCGCCAAGGGCGAAATAGAGCGGGTAGCCGTCTCGCGGCGTGATGACAGAGGACCCCGCGACGACCTGGAATGATGCGGTGTCACCGAGATCGACGCCGGGCAGGAGCGTGGCGTGATAGAGCGTGAAGGCGGTGATGCCGACCGCCACCGCGGCGGCAAGAACGTGTCGGGCGGGCAGTCCTAGCCCTTCAAGGCCCCGGGCTCGGGCGTGGCCTGGCGGGGCGCTTCTTTGGTTTCGGTGGGGAGGTTGGCCGTGAGCCACTCGTTGATGCCGCCTTGGAGGGTGACGGCGCGATACCCCTGTCGAATGAACTCGGCGGCGGCGTGCGAACTGGCCAGTTCGTTCGGGTCCGAGTCGTAGACCACGATGTCTCGGTCGCGCTGGAGCGACCGTGCCGCGTCGGTGCCGTAGCGAATGGCGCCGGGCAGTCGCACCGTGCTGTGCTCGTACGGATACTTCAGCCGCGCATCGACCAGCACGGGCACGTCCGCGCTGTCGAGGCGCTGTTTCAGATCTTCCTTGGTGATGCGGAGTACCGGCACGCGGTGTATTGTCATCGCCCCGTGCGAAACCTGTCAACCGGTATGCTCGCGGCCGGTGTGGCGCGGCGCGGGGGTGCGGGCTGAGGGAGGCCTGGCCGGTCAGTGGGTCATGGCGTAGAGCAGGGTGTTGACGCCGAACGCATAGCCGGGCGGCGCAAACTCCAGGAAGTACTCGTGATTGTCCCCTTCCCGCTCGAAAGCGTCCCCGAAGTCGGTGTTGTGGGTCATGAGGACCATGATGCGGCCCTCCGCGTCGAAGATGGCCCGCACATGCGGGACGGCACTGTCGGCGCCGCGCTCGGACGTGCGCCCTCCCGTGAACGCCCAGAAAGTGATCGAAGGCACTTGCGGCACGGCCCGCACGTCGTAGAGCGTGTGGAAGAGGTCGTGTTCGAGAGGGACGTCCACGATGGGATACTCGCCAGGCGGCAGTGCCTTGGCGATTTCGCCCGCCCAGGTTTGCCAGGCGCGCGTGCCCCAGAAATCGTCCGCCCAGAGGAACCCGCCCTTTTGCAGGTAGGTCCGCAGCGCGCCGGCTTCGGCGTCGTCGAAGTACGCGCCCCCGGGCTCGGTCATCATCACGAAGGGACATTGATAGAGCTGCGGGTCCGTCAGCCGGATGACGATGTGGTTGATTTGGCCGAGCGCGTCCCGGCTGACCGGCGTCTTGGTCAGTTCGGAGAGCCGGAACGGGAGGTTCATGTCCGCGCGCGGATAATCGACCGACCAGCCCCCGCCGTCGCCGGCCGGCTGATTGCGGAAGGCAATGCGACAGAAGAGGAAGCCGCCGTTGAACGCGTCCGGCATGAGGATGGGGAATGTGGCCCCGGCCCGGCCCCGGCGTTGGGCGAACCCGGCGGATGCGACGAGCAGGAGCACGGCCGATACCGCGGCCAGACGGCGACGCGTCACGCGCCTAGTCTACGCTCTGGGGAGGGAGCGCGTGCAACTCGCGCGCCCGCGGCCGGTCAAGGCTTGACTAGCAGCCAAAAGAAAACGGCCGCCACGACGACCATGGCGACATCCGTCAGCGTTGCTCGTGTTTCACGAGACACAAGAACCTCCCGGCCCACGACGGTATCAGCATTTGCCCGCGAGTACAAGCGGCGGAGGCGAACACGGCCCCCCTGTTCGGTTTAACGAGTCTCAACGTTGAATCGGTATTGCTCAGTTCGATCCGAAGGCTGTCGGTCCTCGAACCGACGTTACATCCGAACCGACGTTACAGCATAGTCTCCGTGCATCGCTGACGGAGGGAGGCGCTGGTGCCAACACTCGATATTGCCAAATCCGACATTCCGCTGTGGTCCGGTGCCGAGGGAGCGCTGAGGATCAACCTGTCCGGGGATCCGACCAGGAACCTCGCCCCGGGCGCCAGTCCGGTTGTGGATGCCACCTTCGACGTGGAGGGCAAGACGGACATCGCGCTCACGTCGAAGGGCAGCGTCGGAATCGGCCTGCACGCCGGTGCCAAGGCCCGTATCGTACCGATTTTTCAAGAGAACCAGGGTGGCGGCGCGGACCTGGTCACGCGATTCGGGCTCGGCGACTCGTTGACGACGGACAACGTCCTCATGGCCCTCGAGGTGGGCGGTGATGCCGGGTTGACGGCAAAGGGGTCCTTCAGGCACACCGTGCTGGCGGTCAACGCGACGCTCGAAGCCGGCGTGGACGCCACCTATGTTGCGGTACGGGCGTTCAACCGTGAGAAGACGCTCGGCGAGATGTTGGCCGAGCTGGCGAAGGGCTTGTCACTCCCCGGCGGCATCACCACACCTCCCGCCGCCGGCGAAGTCATATCGTTCGAATATGGGGGCGTTCTCAAATACAGCGTCGGCGCGTCCGCCGGCTACGACATCAAGGGCACCCAGTCCATCAAGATCAGCGAGATCGCCCTGTCCGAGCACTACGCGCTCAGCGTGGTCGGCAAGCTGACCATCAGCGGGGAAGTGTCGGGCCGCTTTTCCGTGGACGTCAGCAAGGGAACACAGGAGGGCTTCGCGCGCGTCGTCGTCAGGCGCCGGCGCGCCAAGCAGCTGCAGATCGCAGCCGATGTCAACGCCAGCGCCAGCCTGACCACGGACGGCCTGCCGGCGTCCGGCAAGGAGTTCCTCGGCGCGTTGCTCGGCGTGCAGGGCAAGAATTGGCTGAACCTCGTCGATAGTCTCGTCACCCAGGCCGGCCAAGTGGACAGCATCGAGACGCTCAAGGCCAAGCTGGACGGCCTCGCGACCGACTACCTGAACGCCTTCGCCGGAAAGAAGCTCGATCAACTCACGTCGGTGGCGGAGGTGAAGGCCTTTCAGGACAAGCTCGCCAAGGTGGTGACCAGCTACCGTCAGTTGGACGAGCGGGCCATCGCCCTATTCGACCGGTACTTCGATCCGGCCCTCAACCGCGTCGATAAGCTCGCGGGCAAGCTGGACGAACTGAACGCCCTGGTCTCGTGGGACACGTTGAAGGGCGAAATCGATCCCACGCTCTGGAACATCGTGCGGCAGCTCACCGACGGCAATCCGCTGGGCTGGGCGCTCGGCATGCTGCCCGGCACGACGATCCCCAGCCTGCCCGAGTTGAAGAAGCGCGTGGGGAGTACGCTGTCGCTGATTCGCGACGAGGCGCACGGCGAGATCCGCGACTTCATCCGGCTGGCCAAGGAGCAGTTCGGGCTCGATCCATTCTTCAGCCAGCTCTCCACCATCTCGTCGCTCGAAGGCCTGAAGGGGTTGGCCCGAGAGAAAATCGGGCACTTCGTCGAACGACTGATCGGTGACCGCATCGACACGCTCAACGGTAACGCACTCAAGAAGGCGCTCGACGTCGTCAAGCAGGTGGTCGCGAGACGCGACGCGTTCTTCGCATCGTTCGACAAGATACTGAAAGAGGCTGCGTCCCAGAAGTTCATGCTCGGGTTGCACGCTGCCTACCACTCCGCCACCGAGCGCGACGCCCTGGTGGATCTCGATATCCGCCTCGTCAACGCCGACGGATCGCCGAACCTCACCGGACACCGCTACATGCAGGCGGCGGGACGTGGCGACTTCCAGGAGATCCTCGCCAGCTTCCAACCCGATGTGGTCAGGCTCCGGGAGGGCGTGCTGTCGCACCACCTGAGCAGTGGCTCGTCGCTGAAGTTCAACGTCGCGGGCTGGCACCACCAGTTCAACTACGAGTCCATGTATCGGGTGATGGTGGACACCGAGCAGCAGATCAAAGACTCGGGCACCGGTATGTTGACGGTGTTCACCACAGTCGATATGACCGTGGACACCGAACGGCGGAGGCGCGGCTCGAAGAGCGAGGAAGCCGTCCTGACAAACTTTCTGCTACGCATCCTCGGGGAAACCAAGGTCTCGGACTCGTCATTTGACGCCAAGACCGAGCAGTACGCGATCGATGTTGTTACCGGTATGGCGGTCAACTACAGCGTGACGTTCACGGACGCGGATACATCGAGCGACGAGCTCGACGACTACCTGAGTTTCGCGAAGACGCTCGGCCTGGACACCGTGGGCGCGACTCGGAGCGCCATCGAGCCGTTTCTCGAATTCAAGGGCGACAGCGTCGGGAAGACGAGCTCGGCCTACGAGGTGCGGTACACGCGCGCGGCGCTGAGTGCGCTCGTCAGAGCGCGCCCGAGAAAGAGCGATGTCGTGCAGATCATGCGGCGAATCGTCTTGGCCAACTACTTCAGGGAGCCGCTGCTCCACGACGTCGGCTGGCTGTACGGGAGCGACGACGTGCGGGCGCTCTTCGATGCCAACATCAACGACTTCGAGAGCGCGCAGTCGATCCTGGGGAACGCGACGGTCCGGCTGACGTCGCCAATTCCTGGAATTCATCCCCCGGTGCGGTTCCAGAACACACAGATGATTCGGAGCGACGTGGCGACGCTGTTCCGCATCGAAAGCAAGGTCGTGAAGGCGTTCGAGGAACTGGATACCCTCCTCGTATCGACGACGCCGATCAAGACCGCGGACTTGGAGGATCGATTGAGGACGTTTGGCAAGGCTCTCGACGCCTTCGACGGGTTCGACAACGGCGAGAACTCCGTGTTCGCCGTGTTCGACGGCCTCGTGCAACTGCAGGGAGGAGGGGGTGCCTCTCGTGCGAGCTCGTTGACCTTCATGTCGATGAAGGACGGCGCCGAACGGACCAAGGTCTTCACGCTCACGCCTCCGCGAGGCCTCGAAGAGTAGCCGAGTCGGGAGCCGAGGGAACGGACAGAAAGGATGGACGATGTCTGCACGTCTGATGCCGAAGGCCTTCGTCGCGTGCACGCTTCTCGCGGCGGGGACCGCCGCCGCGGAACACTGTGCTCTCGAACCGTCATCCGCGGCCCGAGGTCAGGAGGTGCGCCTGGCGTTGGAGACCGCACTCGTGACCGAAGCCACGATCGGGGTCGCCGGCGATGGCAAGTCCTCGCCGCCGGTCACGATCGAGGTCAGGAACAAGGCGGCCACGTTCACCGTGCCCCGTGTGCCGCTCGGCGACTATGTCGTGTCGGCGATCCTTGCCGTCGCGGGTAATCCCGCCGGGCCGAAGATTGCGTGCCCGCCGCTC
>JBEQUD010000453.1:0-5774 GCA_040349235.1 Acidobacteriota bacterium | reverse complement strand
GAACGTGCGCCGGGCGCGACGTGCGCGGAGCGCGGTGGCTACTGGCTCGGGCTGGCGTTCGCCGTGACCACGCCAGCCGTCACACCCGCCGCGGCGGCCGCGCCAAGCAGCCACCACGCCGCAGGCACCTTGTTGCAGCTGATGTTCACGTCGCTCTTGACGGGTTGCTGGGCAAGGTTGAACGGCCCCTCGGTGCAGACCACCTTGCCGTCGTGGTTCAGCAGTTCGACCACGTACGTCGCCGGCGGCAGGCCCGGCAGCGAGAAGTTCGCGTCCTGGTCGAGCAGCGCCGTTCCGGCCACTTGGCCGTCCTGGACGTTGCGCGCCCGGGTCGTGAAGTCCGCGTACGGCTTCTTGGCTTCCTTGCGGGCGGTTCCGCTGATGGTCGCGTTCTGCTGCCCGCTCGCGGCCAGCAGGTGCACAGGCACCGCAGGCGTCACGACGGCGAGCACCAACCCCACGGCGACCACTTTCTGACGCATCTTCATGACTCCGATCCTTCTGTCGAGGCCGCCGGCGGAGCGGCGCGTCGCTTGGGGGAGCGAAGCCGGCACTCGACACGACCATGGTGACGTGTTCGGCAGGGGGCGTCAACTCGTCCTCGGGGGATTTGGTGCCGCGCCGCGCAAGGCTGTGCTGCAGCGGATACCTCACCATTCCCGGCCCGCCGGTCTTGGACGCATCAGGTTCAGCCGCCGCATCTTGCGATAGAGATTCGTGCGCTGGATGCCGAGCACTTTTGCCGCGTCGGCGATGCGGCCGCGGTGGTGCTGCAGGACGGCCGCAATGTAGTCGCGCTCGAAGCGCGCGCGCGCCTGGCGCAGGGTGGCATCGAGCCCTGTCGGGCTGACGCTGCCTTCGAGCTGCGTGTGCGCCAGCACGTCCTCGAGGCGAATCAGCCCGGCGGGCACGAGCAGGATCAACCGCTCGAGCAGGCCGCGCAGTTCGACGGTGTTGCCGCGCCAGGGTAGCGCGGCGAGCAGCGTGAGCGCGGGGCGCGTCAGCGTCTTGGGCGGCCTGCCGTTCGCGCGGCAGATCTCCTTGAGAAAATGCGACGCGAGCACGGGGATGTCCTCGCGCCGCTGGCGGAGCGCCGGCAGCTCGAGGCGAATCAGCGACAGGCGCTCGTGCAGGTCGGGCCGCAGCCGCCCTTCTTCGAGCGCCTCGGCGAGCGACGTGTCCACGGCGGCGATGGGGCGGATGTCGAGCGGCACGGGCTCCGCCGTGCCTTCCACGAAGGCCTCGCGGTCGCGCAGCACCCGCACGAGGCGCGCCTGCGCGCGCGCGGGCAGCTCCGTGACGTTCTGCAGGAACAGGATGCCGCCGGCGGCGTCGGCGAGGAGGCTGCGGCGGCCGAGGTGCTCGAGGCTGCGGTGCTCGGCGTTCGTGTCACCGCTGGCGCGCTTGCCGAGCACGCCGAACAGCTGCAGCTCGATGTCCTCGGGCGTTGGGCCCGAGCAGTCCACCTTGACGAACGGCGCGTCGCGGTTCGTGCCGTGCATGTGGATGGCGCGGGCGATCATCTCGCGCCCCGTGCCGCGTTCGCCGCACACCATCATCCCGCAGCGGCCGGGCGCGGCGCGCTGGACCAGTTCCATCACGAGGCGCATGGCGGGCGACGTCCCGACGATGCCGTAGGACATGCGTTCCGCGGTCGGGTGGGGCTGCTGTTGCGCCTCGGCCAGTGTCGCCTGCTCGCGCGCGTTCGAGACGATGGCCTCGAGGTCGCGCGCGGAGGGCGGCCGCGGCAACACGTCGAAGACGCCCGCGCGAATCGCGTCGGCCGCGGCCGACGGCTTCGCGGGGTCGGCGACGCCGACCACCACCGACTGCGGATACAGCGAGCGGAACGCGCGCACGTTCCGGAGCGCGTCGGTGTTCTCGCGCAGATCGACCAGACAGAGACCGACCGGCGCGCGCAGCGGCGGCGTCTGCTCGGCGTCGTCGATGAGCAGCGTCTGGAAGCCGAGTCCCCGCAGGAGCCCCTCGAGTTCGCTGTGTCCGGAGCGACTGCTGCGCTTGGTGGCGAGCAGCGCTGTTGACGCCGTGTCGTGGAGGAGTGATGTGGTCATGGTTTCGCTGGCTGTGGGAGAGTTTCGAAATGGCCGGTGCCGTGCGGGTCGGTCTCGATGCGGACGAGTGCCCCGCTCGCGTCGTACACGAGGCGCCGGTCCGGTGTGCCCCGGTGCTGGGTGTCGAGCGCCATCACCGCGAGCGTGCCCCCCGTGTAGGTTTCCCATTTGTCGATGGTGCCGTCGCCGTCGGTGTCCTCCTCGACGCGGACAAGCAGACCTTGGTCGAAGTATTCCCGGCGGGACACCTTGCCGTCGTGACGAGTGGCCCGCTCGATCCGTTCGATGGTCTTGTCCGGGCCCTCGTGGCCGGCCGCGGCGGGCGCGCCCCCGCTGTCGCGGTGGTACTCCCACCGGTCGATGGTGCCGTCGCCGTTCTCGTCCACCTCGACCCGGATGACCCGCGACCCGTTCATGTAGCCCCAGGTGTCCGTCTTGCCGTCGCCGTCCGAGTCGTACTCGAGGCGGGTCAACTGGCCGGTCGTCTTGTCGTATTCCGGGTGGACCGGGGGCGCCTTCTGCGCGTTGGCTGGGGCGCCGGCTCGAGTCTCGGGCCGGCCGCTGTCCTGACGGCATGCGAAAGCGGGCCACAGGGCGAACCCCAGGCCGACGAGGGCGAGCCAGCGACCGGGGCGCCGGGGGAATCGAGTCATATGCTGATGTGACGGAAACCAGTAAACAGAGCTTCGCCCCGTGACTTACAGGATTGGGCGAGGCCCCCACTAGGCGCTCGCGAAGCTCCAGGGAATGCGCTAAGGAATATATCGGCCGCTTGGCTGTGTCAATTGAATCTCAGTCTTGTGACCAAGCGGAGACAACATCGAGCGGCGACAAAAAATGAAGCCGGCGGGTGCCGGCTGCCGGGCTGGCGAGTGGCCCGATTACTGGGCCGGTTTCGCCGGGGAGGCCTGTGCGCCGCGGTTGAGGCGGTCGAGCACTTCCGCCGTGATGTCCGCGCCGGTCGGCGCCCAGACGACCGCCGTGTCCTGATTGAGCACGAGCTGCAGCGACCGCTGCTTGGCGATATCGGCCATGATCGCGCTAAGTTCTTGCCGCACTTTGGCTTGTACTTCGCGCTGGATCTCCTGGAGCTCGGCCTGGGCCGCCTGGGTGGCCTTTTGCAGCTCCTGCGCCTGCCGCTCTTCCTGGGCCTTCAGCTCGGTCCGCTTCGAGCCCTGGAAGACGCCCCCGGCGTTGGCCAGGGCAACTCGTGTCGTCTCGAGCGCCCGCTGCTTGGCCCGGACGTCCTGGGCGCGGGCCTGGCCCGCGGCCTCGAGACGCTTGACGGCGGCTTTGCCTTCGATGGATTCCGCGGAAATCCGCTGCAGGCTGATATAGGCGATGGGCGAAGCGGGGCGCGGTTGGACGGCGCGTTCCGCAACCGGCACGAGCGCCCCCGCCGCGAGGAGCACGAACGAAACTGTTTTCATCGAAAACCTCCCTGGACCCTCAGCTAATAATTCCATCTACCGATACTTAGATACTTAGGAACCGTATCGGTGTGGCCTTGACGGACCGGTATGGTCGGGGCCGCCGTCACTAATTCGTAGAGTTTGGGCTGTATTATGGGCCAGCCGCGAAAGACCACACATGACTGACCGCAGGAAGCTGCTCGCCGGCGTGCTCGTCGGATTGGGCTTCGCGCTCCTCTACCGCAACGTGATCGTCAAGCTCGTCCATGACTGGTGGACCGACGACAACTATTCCCACGGCTTCCTGATCGTACCCCTGGCGCTCTATCTAGCCTGGGAGCGACGCGAACAGTTCGCCGCGACGCCCAACCGACCGGCGACGTCCGGTCTGGTGGTGGTCGTCGGCAGCGTGCTCGTCCTGATGGCCGGCATTCTGGGCTCCGAGCTGTTCCTCACCCGGATTTCCATCGTCGGGACGCTCGCGGGCAGCGCTCTCTTCCTGTTCGGCTGGGCGCGCCTCCGCGTCCTGGCCTTTCCCCTGGCCGTGCTTCTGTTGATGATTCCGCTGCCCGCCATCATCTTCAACCAGATCACGCTGCCCCTCCAGCTCTTTGCGTCGCGGGTCGGCGAGTTCACGCTGAACACGGTCGAAATCCCCGTGCTCCGCGAAGGGAACGTCCTGATTCTGGCCAATACGACGCTCGAGGTGGCACAGGCGTGCAGCGGCATCCGGTCGCTCGTCTCCCTGCTGACGCTCGGCATCATGTTCGGCTATTTCACGGACACGCGCCTCTGGGTGCGTGTCGTCATCGCGGTCTCCACGGTGCCCATCGCCATTCTCGCCAACGGTGCACGGGTGGCGGGCACGGGCATTGCCGCGGCGCGATTTGGCCCGGAGGCGGCCGAAGGGTTTCTCCACGAATTCTCCGGCATGATGGTGTTCGTCGTCGCGTTCGCGATCATGATCGGGCTGCAGCGTGTCCTCGTGCGCTTGGCGCCGCCGCACGCGCCAGCCGTTCTGATGTCCTGAAGGGCCTTATATGTTGATCCGCGCGCTTGTGCTGTTCGCGTGCTTTATCGCTGGAGCCGGCTTCGTCGCGCGCGCCGAGCGCCCAGAGCCGGTCCCCACGCGCACGTCCTTTGCCACCTTCCCCATGGAACTCGGCGAGTGGCACGGCGCGCAGCAGCCGGCATTGGCGCGGGACGTCCTGGCGGTGCTCGGCGTTGACGACTACCTGACGCGCGCGTATTTCACGCCCGGAAACGCCGGCGTGGGCCTTTACGTCGGCTACTACGGCAGCCAGCGTCAGGGCGATACGATGCACTCCCCGCTCAACTGTCTGCCGGGTGCAGGCTGGCAGCCCGTGTCGCAGACGACCATGCCCGTGACCGTGCCCGCGGGGGGCGCCGGCGGGGCGGGCGAACGCACGATCGTCGTCAACCGCTACATGATCGAGAAGGGCCTCGACCGCCAGCTCGTTCTCTACTGGTACCAGAGCCACGGCCGCGTCGTCGCGAGCGAGTATTGGGGAAAGTTCTACCTGATTCGCGACGCCGTCCGGTTGAACCGAACCGACGGCGCGCTCGTCCGCGTCATCGTACCGGTGACCGGTGACGAGCAGGCTGCCGAAACCCACGCCGTGCAGTTCATCAAGGTCCTCTTTCCGACGCTCGGCGGGTATCTCCCCGCGTGAACCTATGCCCACACCGATGAACATTCTTGCCACACGCCGCGGCGCCGGCCGCGCCGGGTTGATCGCCTTACTACTCTCCGGCCTGGTGATGGCGGCGGCCTGTCGCAAGCCGACGCCGGACGCGCACGCGGAGAAGGCCGCCGCCTTCTTCGCCGAGTCGCGCTTTCCCGAGGCCATCATCGAATACCGCGCCGCCTTGCAGATTGCGCCCCAGCGCGGCGACCTGCGCCTGAAGCTGGCCGACACCTACGTGCGCACCAACGACCTGGCGAATGCCCTGCGCGAGTACGTCCGCGCGGCGGACCTGCTGCCGAACAACGTGGACGCGCAGCTCAAGGCGGGCAACCTGCTGCTGCTGGCCCGTGCGTTCGAGGACGCGAAGACCCGGGCGGACAAGGTCCTGGCGCTCGAGGCCTCGAACGTGAACGGCCAGATCCTGCGCGGCAACGCGCTCGCGGGCCTCAAGGACTTGGACGGCGCCATCTCTGAATACGAAGAGGTCATCGCGCGCGACCCGACCAGTAACCAGGCCTTCATGAGCCTGGGCATGATCCAGGCGGCCAAGTGCAATACCACCGAGGCGGAGGACGCCTTCA
>JBEQUD010000442.1:0-3768 GCA_040349235.1 Acidobacteriota bacterium | reverse complement strand
TCATCGCGCACGCCGTGCCGCCGGGGCTCGGCAGCTACGTGCAATGGGACCGCAAGCTCGATGGGCGCCTGGCACAGGCCATGATGTCCATCCCCGCGATCAAAGCTGTCGGCATCGGCCGGGGCCCGGAGGTGGCAGCCCTGCCGGGCTCGCGCATCCACGACGAAATCCTGCCTCTCGACGCGGATAGGCACGCGGCCGTCGGGGTGCGCCGACCCACGAACAACGCGGGCGGCCTCGAGGGCGGCGTCACCAACGGAGAAGATGTGCGCGTCACCGGGTACATGAAGCCCATCGCGACGCTGATGAAGCCACTGCGCTCGGTCGATCTCACCACGATGGCCGAAAGCCCCGCCGCCATCGAGCGCAGCGATGTCTGCGCAGTCCCCGCCGCAGCAGTCGTGGGCGCCGCGATGGTCGCGTTCGTGCTGGCTGATGCTGCGGTCGAGAAATTCGGCGCCGATTCCATGCGCGAGCTCGTAGCCAACTGGCACGCGTTCCGGGACCGCACCGCCGCACGCTTCGTCCGGTGACGCCGGCGGCGGCGCGTGGCCGTCGCTATCGTCGGCGCGGACAGAACCACTTCCCATGATTCGGCCCATCCTCAGGCACGGCGCTTCGGTCCTGCACGAGCCGGCCCGGCCCGTCACGGCCATCGACGCCGAGATCGACCGAGTGGTCGCCGACATGATCGACACGATGTATGCGGCGCCGGGGGTCGGCCTGGCGGCACCCCAGATCGGCGTTCCGTTGCGCATCTTCGTCGTCGATACGTCGATCGGTCGCGACCCGGCCAGCCTGCTCGTCCTCATCAACCCGTCGTTCGTCGAGCGTGACGGCGTGCAGCTCGAAGAGGAGGGCTGCCTGAGCGTGCCCGACTTCAACGCAACCGTGGTGCGGCCCGCGAGGGCCGTCGTGCAGGGGCTCGATCGGCAGGGTCGCACCGTCCGGCACGAGGGGACGGGGCTCCTCGCCCGCGCGTTCCAGCACGAGATGGACCATCTCGACGGCACGCTGTTCGTCGATCGACTACGCGGCATCAAGCGCGACATCATCCTGCGCAAGATTCGCAAGCGCGCGAAGGCCGGCCAGTGGTAGACCGGCCGGCGCGGCGCATCGTGTTCTTCGGCACGCCGGCGTTCGCCGTGCCCTCCCTCGAGGCGCTGCTCCACTCGCCGCACCAGGTCGCGGGTGTGGTCACGCAGCCCGACCGCCCGCGCGGACGGGGACAGCACACGAGCGACGGCCCGGTGAAGGCCGCGGCGATCGCGGCGGGCCTGCCTGTCTTGCAGCCCGATCGGATGAAGGACGAAGCGTTCCTCGACCAGCTCACGGCGCTCGAGGCCGACCTGGGCGTCGTCGCCGCGTACGGCCGCATCCTGACCGATCGGATCCTGGCCGTTCCTCCTATGGGCATGGTCAACGTCCACGCGTCGCTCCTGCCCCGCTATCGCGGCGCAGCGCCGGTGCACCGGGCCGTCATCGCGGGCGAGTCCGAGACAGGCGTCACGATCATGCGTGTGGTCCGCGCGCTCGACGCGGGGCCGATGCTCGGCACGATCCGGCGCCCGATCGGCCCCGACGATACGAGCGAGGACGTCGAACGCGATCTGGCCCGGCTCGGCGCGGCGCTCCTCCTCAGCGCGATCGATGGACTCGTCGCGGGCACGGCCAGCGAAGTCCCACAGAACGAGGCCGCCGCGACCTACGCGGCCCGGCTGACACGCGAGGACGGCCTGGTGGACTGGCAGGCATCCGCAGGGCGCATCCACGATCTCGTCCGCGGCCTCCATCCCTGGCCGCACGCCTACACGTTTCTGGACGGCCGGCGCTTCATCCTGCACCGCTCGCGCGCGGTCCACGATAGTCCACCGTCCGCGTGCGCCCCCGGTGTCGTCGTGGAAGCCTCGCCGACTCGCCTCGCCGTGGCAGCGGGGTCCGGCGTGCTCGACATCCTCGTCATCCAGGCCGAAGGCAAGCGACCCATGGGCGTCCGCGACTTCCTCGCCGGACATCCCCTGCGGGTCGGCGACCGCTTCGGCGCGCCATGATTTCGCCGGCGCGCGTCGCCGCGCTCAAGATTCTCACGAGCATCTCGGCGGGCAGCGCCGACCTTCCGACGGCTATCGCCCAGGCGCGCACCAGGCTGGCGGACGATCGCGACCGGGCCATGGCCGCCGACATCGCGACGGGCGTCCAGCGGTGGCGGGCCGCCCTGGATCACCTCATCGTGGCCGTCTCGAACCGGCCCCTCGACCGACTCGATCGCGAGGTCATCGAGATCCTGCGCCTCAGCATCTACCAGCTGCTCCACCACACGCGCGTCCCGGCGTCCGCGGTCGTGGACGATGCGGTAGACCTGACGCGCAAGGCCGGCAAGCGCAGCGCCACGGGCTTCGTGAACGCGGTCCTGCGGGGGATCTCGCGCACCCGCGCGGCGCTGCCGCTCCCCCCGCGCCCGGCAGACACGCAGAGCCCAACGAATCGAGCCGCGGTCCTGGACTACTTGAGCATCACGCTCTCCCATCCCCGCTGGCTGGCAAGCCGGTGGCTCGATCGGGTCGGATTCCTCGCCGCGGAAGCCTGGCTGACGTTCAACAACACACCAGCCCCCCTGACGCTGCGCGTGAACCACCTTCGCACGTCGCGAGAGGATCTCCTGCGGCGATTCGCCGCGGAAGAAATCGTCGTCGCGCCCGGCGCCTTCGGCCCCGACGCACTCCTCGTGGAAGGCGGGCACCCCCTTGCGGGCCCCGGCCTCGGTGCGGGGTGGTTTGTGCCGCAGGATGAGGCCTCGCAGCTCATTCCGCTCCTGGCCGGCCCCGACCCTGGGGCGCGCGTGCTCGATACCTGCGCTGCGCCGGGCGGCAAGACCACGGCGCTGGCCGCCGCCATGCAGAACACAGGGCTCCTTGTCGCGTGCGACGTCCGGCCACGGCGCATGGCCCTGCTCCGCCAGACGGTGGCGGCAACCGGCGCCACAAACGTCGCCCTGGTACAAGCCGACCTGCTGCAGCCGCTGCCGTTCCGGTCGGGCTTCGATTGCGTCGTCCTCGACGCGCCGTGCTCGGGCCTCGGCACCATCCGGCGGGACCCCGACATCCGGTGGCGCAGAAACGAAGCGGACCTGGCGCCGCTCGCGGCCGCCGCGCGCCGGATGCTGGCCCACGCGGCCGACGCGGTCGCGCCCGGCGGACGCCTGGTCTACGCGACGTGTTCGAGCGAGCCCGAGGAGAACGAAGCCGTCGTCGATGCGTTCCTCGCCGCGGACGCGCGATTCACGCCGCGGGACGCGCGCGAGGTACTGCCGGCGGCCCTCGGCGTCGTTGTGGATGCCCGCGGCCACTTGCGCACCGAGCCGCACCTGCACGGCCTCGAAGCCTTCTTCGGGGCCGTCTTCGAACGCCAGCCATAGAGACGCGCCGGTAGGACCGCCCGCACCCGTGAGGCCGCGGATCGTTCGTGCGTCCGGGCGCACGCCCGCCGCAAGGTGACGGGCGCCGACGGGGTCGGGCCGTGCGCGGCGCTAAAGACTTGTAGTACGATCGGAGGGTTCATGGCCCTTCGAACCCGCGTCTGGGGCGCCGGGAAGATCGTCGTCCTCGCGGGTGGGCTGCTGGCCACGTTTATCGTCTTTGCCGCCGCGTCCGTGCGGTTGGCCCTCAAGACCCGCGAAGTGCAGGTACCCAATCTGGTGAACCGGAGCGCCAACGAAGCGACCGCGATGGCCGGCGATCTCGGGCTTGCCGTCACCGTGGACGAGACCCG
>JBEQUD010000439.1:0-2578 GCA_040349235.1 Acidobacteriota bacterium | reverse complement strand
ATCTTGGCGACTTCGGCCCGATGGCAGACGGCGCACGTCTCGATGGGGGACGCGGTCTTCAGCTGCGCCGCGGGCGACTTGGGGCTGTGGACGGAATGGCAGGTGACGCACGTGAGGTTGCGGGCGTCGTGCATGCTGCCGTTCCACATGGCGTGGCTGCCGCGGTTGTGACAGCCCAGGCAGATGGCCGACGACTCGCGCGGCGCGAGCGCGGTGAACACGCGAATCTTGGTCTTGTCGCCGGTTTCCGCGTGCTCCTGGCCGGGGCCGTGGCACGTTTCGCAGGATTGATTCGGCTTGGCCGACGGCGTCCGTGGATTCTGCGCCTTGCCGTGCAGAGACTTACCCAGGCTCTTGCCTTCGGGTTCGTGGCAGGCCGCGCACGTGTCGTCGCCCGCGTAGCCATGTGGAAGGCTGGCCGGGCCTTGGGCGACAGCCAGCGAGGCGACGGCGTTCGTCGCCGCGGACGACTGCGCGGGGCGGGCGCTCGCGCTGCTCGCGAGCGCGCCCGCGCAAATCAAGGCGCCCATGCACGCAATCAGCCGTGGTTGAAACCGAGGGGACCAGGTATGCATCGATGGCCGCCCAATCTGCACGGGGGATGCCAGCCTATTCAACGGCGTGGCAGATGTCGCAGTCCTGGCTGATTTTTTTCCCGTCGCGCGACTTGTGATTGTCATCGTGGCAGCGGAAGCATCCGGGGAAATCGATGTGCCCGATGTTGTTGGGATAGGTTCCGAAGCGGACCTTCATGTCGGGGAAGACGTTGCGAGCGTAGATGTCCTGCACGGTCGAGATGGCGCGGTCGATGTCCGCAGCGTGCGATTGCGCGAACGCTGGCTGTTCCTTCTGGTAAAAATCCCGCACCCGTCTGGAAATTTCCCCGACGCCAGCTTGTTGCGTTGGGTATTCGGCCTTGAGGACTTTGACAGCTTCCCGGTGCGCAAACGGAAGCGTGGTGGGGATGCCGCCTTCCGCCATCGCCTCGTTGACGGCCCGCTCCGCCGTCGCGGTGACGACGTGGCTGGGACGGTTGTGGCAGTCGAGGCAGTCCATCTGCCGCCGCGCGCCCTTGGCCAGCAGTTCCGGCGTTGCGCCGTCACCCACGTACTCGCGGACGTTGCCCTGGCCATCCGTCATGCGCACGTAGGGGATGGTCTGCCTGCTGTCGTCCGTCGCGACGTACTCGATGCGGTTGCCCACGTTCATGTGCCAGTGAATGCCCGTGGCCAGACCGTGGCGTCCGTCCCCCCCTCCCACGTGGACCCGCAGCGTGGTGACCGACGGCGTGTTCTTCTCGTCGTCGGCGTATTCCACGATGCGGCGGACCTTGTCGGCATGCGCGCGCGCCGGCCAGTGGCAGGTCTCGCAGGTTTCGCGGGCAGAGATGACCTGATCCGACGCGGCCACGATGGGCCGCGGGTAGTTGTTGAGGATGACGCCGACCACTCGGCGCGTGCCGGCAAGTTTCGCCTTGGCATACGACGAGGCGCCCGTCCCGACGTGGCAGTCCACGCACTTGACCTGGGCGTGCGGGCCGACGGCATGCGCGGCGAACTCCGGGGCCATGGGCGCGTGACACACCTGGCCGCAGAACTGCACCGAGTCCATGTACTCGACGCCGCGATACGCGCCGAGCGACACGATGACGACGTTCGCCATCGTCAGGCAGAAGATGGTGATGACGATCGTGCGTTGTCGCGCGTCGTTGAGATCGACGAGCGGCCATCGCACGGCGGCCGGCGGCAGGCCCGCCAGGCGCCGGCCGCGCTCGATCCACGCCCCGATCGGGATGAGGGCGAGCCCGACGACGAACAGGAAGGGCAGAACGAGGAAGAAGACGATGCCGATGTAGGGATTGGTGTGGAGCCCGAAGACGTCAGCGAGGAAGACCACGCCGAACAGCACGGCACTGGCCGTGGTCAGCACCATGCCGGCGACGGAGACGGGACTTCGGATGAGTCGAATATCCCTGGCCACCGCGCTACTTCTTCTTCATCGCGGACAGGTAA
The DNA here is from genome assembly GCA_040349235.1 of Acidobacteriota bacterium. GTDB lineage: Bacteria > Acidobacteriota > Vicinamibacteria > Vicinamibacterales > CAVVIG01 > JBEQUD01. The sequence continues at coordinate 566 of JBEQUD010000439.1, read as the reverse complement.
GCGACGAGCGTGTCCACGTCTTCCTTCGCGAGGGTGTAGGCCTTCATTTCGGGCTTGCGTGGGGCCTTGGTCTTGGCCGTCATCCCCTTGGCGTCGGTAATCCACTCGCGGATCTCGTCCGCGGACAGCTTGCTCCCGACCTCGTCGAGCGGCCCCTTGGCGTTTCCCTTCCCGGCGACGGAATGGCACAGCGAGCACTTCTGCTCGGCGAAGAGCTTTTCGCCTTTCGCCCTGACGTCCTGGGCGGCAGCAGTAACGGCGGTCGTGAGGCACGCGAGGGCGGCTAGCAGGACGATGCGACGCATGGGCGCTCCTTGGGGTCGAAAGGGGTGGATGTAGCCGGGTTCGATCATCGAGAGAGCAAGCCCCATGCCGCACCTCAACAGGGCGTGTCCTGGCGCGGAACAGCGCTTCCTGGTACTGCACGCCACTGCATCCCCGACCTCTAGCGGTCGCGCCATGGCCGGCGCACCCCACAACCTATTGACACCGTCAGAAAACTGCGGCAGGATAGCCCCGTTCAGATTGTGAACAGTGCCGGCCAGGGGCGCCCTGCCGACACGAGC
>JBEQUD010000435.1:0-2887 GCA_040349235.1 Acidobacteriota bacterium | reverse complement strand
GGGAGGCACACCTCCTCGGCCTTGCGGATGCCCAGGCGCTGCCGAATGTAGTCGAACGTGCCGTCCACGGTCAGCGTCGCCGAGGTCAGGACCGTCGTGCGCATGCGGTCGAGAAGCAACTCGCGCACGATGCGGGAGACGTCCACGGGCGCGGCGCGGAGGAACACACCACGCCCGCGGAATTCGACGAAGTAGACGTATTCGGCCTCGCTCGCGCGCAGCAGCAGCCGCAGTTCGTCCCGTAGTTCGCCCGCACGCCTGACTAGCGCCGCCACGGATTCGTCGAGGCTGTCTCCCTGGCCATCATCGACATCGAGACGCCCGCCGCCCCCCGCCCGCCGGCGTCGTGTCGTGGATGTCTCCGCCGCCCGGGACAGACGGATGCTCCGAACTCCGGTCGGGCCGGTGGGCGTGTCCGTCGTCGGCACCATCGCCGGACGTCGCACGGCGGCGTCGTCCGCGGAGGAGGCCGCGCCGAGCAGGGGCGTCAGTGCCGTCTCGACAAAGTCAAGTGCGCCCGCGAGCAGTGCACCGCTCGCGCTCGCACGCTCGAGTGTGGCCCGGCTGGTCCGCACGCGCTCCTCGCCGCGGGTGCGGTCCCCGCTGCGGTGTCCGGCCGTCAGGTCGGCGAAGAACGCGCGCGCGCCGTCCCGCAGGTCGGCGACCGCCCGTTCGATGTCCGACGCGGCCCGATGGGTGGCGACCGCGCTCGCGCCCGCGGCGCGCTCGACGTCCCGCGCCAGCTCCTCGACGCGGTAATTGCTGACGACATAGCCGAAATACTGCGTCGCGACGTCCTCGAGCTGGTGCGCCTCGTCCACGACGGCGTTGGCGCAGGCCGGGATGACCTCGCCGTAGGCGTGCTGGCGGACCGCGGCGTCCGCGCACAACAGGTGGTGGTTCACGATCACCACGTCCGAGGCGGCCGCGCGCTGGCGCATCAGCGTGACGAAGCAGTCGTCGTAGCGCGGGCATTCGGTGCCGAGGCAGGTTTCAGCGGTGGCCGAGACGTCGTTCCAGAGCGGCGCTTCTTCGGGAAGGTCGTCGAGCTCGGCGCGATCGCCCGTCTTGGTGCGCGCGGCCCACTCGCGGATCATCGGGAGGAACACGGTCGAGGCGCCGCCGAGGCGCGCGGCCGTGGCGGCCTCCGGCAGGAGGTCCAGCCGGTGCAGGCAGAGGTAGTTCGCGCGCCCCTTCATGCACGTGGCGGTAAAGGGGATGCCGAGCGTCTCGCGCAGGGCGGGGATGTCCTTGAAGTAGATCTGCTCCTGCAGGTTCTTCGTCCCGGTGGACACCAGCACGCGCTGCCCGCTCAGGATCGCGGGGATGAGGTACGCCAGCGTCTTGCCGGTTCCCGTACCCGCCTCGGCCAGCAGGACCCCGCCCGTTTCGAACTGACGGGCGACCGCGGCGGCCATGTCGATCTGGCCCGCGCGGCGTTCGAAGCCGGCCACCGACCGCGCCAGCACACCGCCGGGCGCGAACACGGCATCGACCCGGTCGGTCAGGCTTCCGGATAGAGGGGGAACTTCCGGCACAGCGTCTCGACTTCGGTCCGAATCATCGCGAGTGCGCGGTCGTCGTCCGGAGTCTTCAGCGCGCGGGTGATGAGATCGCCGACGATCTCCATCTCGGCCTCGCGCATGCCGCGCGTGGTGACGGCCGGCGTGCCCACGCGGATTCCGCTCGCGACCATCGGCGGATTTTGGTCGAACGGAATCGCGTTCTTGTTCACGGTGATGCCGGCCTTGCCGAGCGCCGCCTCCGCGGCCTTGCCCGTGATGCCCTTCGAGAAGACATCGACCAGCATCAGGTGATTGTCCGTGCCGCCGCTGACGAGCCGGAAGCCCGCGGCGGACAGGACCGCGGCCAGCCGCTGCGCGTTCAGCGTGATCTGCTGCTGGTACTCCTTGAAGGCGGGCTCGGCCGCTTCCTTGAAGCAGACCGCCTTCGCCGCGATGATGTGCATCAGCGGGCCGCCCTGGACGCCCGGGAAAACGGTCCGGTCGATCTCTTTGGCGTACTGCTCGCGGCAGAGCACCATCCCCGCGCGCGGTCCGCGGAGCGTCTTGTGCGTCGTGGTCGTCACGAAATCGGAGTGGGGCACGGGGCTCGGGTGGAGGCCCGCGGCCACCAGCCCGGCGATGTGCGCCATGTCCGTCATCACCAGGGCCCCCACGCGGTCGGCCGCCGCGCGGACGCGCGCGAAGTCGATGATGCGCGGGTAGGCGCTCGCGCCGACGATGACCATCTTCGGCTTGTGCTCGTCGGCCAGCCGGTCGATCTCGTCGTAGTCGATGCGCTCGTCCGACTGGCGCACGCCGTAGGGCACGATGGTGTAGAGCTTGCCGGAGAAGTTCAGCGGGTGGCCGTGCGTGAGGTGGCCGCCGTGGGCGAGGTTCATGCCGAGGACCGTGTCGCCTGGCTTGATGGCGGCGAAGTACACCGACATGTTGGCTTGCGCGCCCGAGTGCGGCTGCACGTTGGCGTGTTCGGCGCCGAAGAGGCTCTTGGCGCGCGCGATGGCCGCGCGCTCGACGACGTCCGCGAACTCGCAGCCGCCGTAATACCGCCGTCCGGGATAGCCTTCCGCGTACTTGTTCGTCAGGACCGATCCGGCGGCTTCGAGGACGGCGCGGCTGACGAAGTTCTCGGAGGCGATGAGCTCGAGGCCGCTGTTCTGCCGCTCGCGCTCGTCGCGGATCGCTTTGGCGATTTCCGGGTCCGCCTCCGCCAGCGTGCGGAGCATTGACGTCGTCGTCGTGTCTGTCACCATCATGCCTTCCGTTCCGCTTCCGTAATCTGGTCGATTCGTTTCTGGTGGCGTCCGCCTTCGAACGCGGTGGCCAGCCACACCTTGAGGATCTCGTCGGCGAGCCCGAAGGCT
>JBEQUD010000389.1:0-3601 GCA_040349235.1 Acidobacteriota bacterium | reverse complement strand
CGGTCCAGGGACCTCGCACCCGGGCGGCACGTCATCTTCGCGGCCACGGGCGTCACGGATGGGACGCTGATGCGCGGCGTCCGGTTCTTCGGCGACGGGATTCGCACGAGCTCGGTCGTGATGCAGAACGAGCCGCACCAGATCCGCTTCATCGACAGCACGCACGTGGCCACCTCCGACACCGTGAAGATCCGCTTCTGATCGATGCGGCGGGTATTCGTCGATCCGCAGGCGCCGCAGCGGGACGCCCTGCACGAGGCGGCCACGTGGATTCGCGGCGGCGGGCTCGTGGCCGTGCCGACGGACACGCTGTATGGGCTTGCCGCCGATCCCTTTCAGGCGGGTGCCGTCGCCCGCGTGTTCGCCGCGAAGGGACGGGCGGCCGACCAGGCGCTGCCCCTCATCGCGGCCGATGTCGCCCAAATCCACGCGCACCTGGGCCCGCTTTCCCCTGTAGCCGGGCGACTCGCCGCCAGGTTCTGGCCCGGGCCGCTCACCCTGCTCGTGGCGGCTCCGCGTGCCCTGGCGCGCGATGTGAGCGCGGGGACCGGGCGCGTGGGGGTCCGGGTGCCCGCCCACGACATCGCGCGCGCCATCTGCCGGCTCGCGGATCGCCCCGTGACGGCGACCAGTGCCAACCGCAGCGGCCAGCCAGCAACGGCGGATCCGGACGTGGTTGAGCGGACGCTCGGCGGGGTGCTGGACCTGCTCATCGACGCGGGCCCCACCGAGGGTGGCCCCGCCTCGACTATCGTCGATGCGACGGGGGACGAGGTGCGATTGGTGCGCGCCGGCGCGGTTTCTTGGGAGGACATTCAAACATGGCTCAACACCCCACCACCCGTTCTCGCGTAACCGAGCCGGAACGCGCGGCGCTGGTGGGCCTCATATCTGGCCACGCGCGCCGGCTGGACGCCGATCGCTCCCTCGAAGAACTAGCCGGCCTGGCGACGGCGGCGGGGGCCAAGGTCGTCCTGCGCATGCTGCAGGAGCGCCCCAAGCCGGACCCATCGACGTTTCTCGGCGCGGGGAAGATTGCGACCCTTGCGGCATCGGTGGCCGAGATGCGGGTCGATGTCGTGCTCGTGGACGACGAGCTGACGCCGGCCCAGCTCCGGCACATCGAGAAGGAAGTCGGCTGCAAGGTTCTCGACCGCACGCAGCTCATTCTCGACATCTTCGCAAGGCGGGCCCGGACCCGCGAGGGAAAGCTCCAGGTCGAGCTCGCGCAGTTGAAGTATCTGCTTCCGCGCCTGGCTGGGTCCGGTTCGGCGCTCTCGCGCCTGGGCGGCGGCATCGGCACGCGCGGCCCCGGCGAGACGAAGCTCGAAACCGATCGCCGGCGTATTCGCACCCGCATCCACGCGGTATCGGAGGACATCGACCGCGTCCGTCAGCGCCGCGCCCAGCTGCGCGAGCGCAGGCAGAAGACGTCGGTGCCCACGGTCGCGCTCGTGGGGTACACCAACGCCGGCAAGACGACGCTCTTCAACGTCCTCACGCGCGCCGATGCCGAAGCCTCGGACGCCCTCTTTGTCACGCTCGATCCGCTCGTCCGGCAGGTGAGCCTGCCCGACCACCGCGAACTGCTGGTGTCGGACACCGTCGGATTCATCGATCGTCTGCCGCACGCGCTCGTCGCGGCCTTTCGCGCCACGCTCGAGGAAGTGGCGGCGGCGGATCTGATCCTCCATGTCACCGACGCGGCGACGCCCGACCGCGAGCGCCGCATCGCCGCGGTGCGGCGCGTCCTCGAGGAGGTCGGTGCGCTCGACGTGCCCGTGGTCGAGGTCTATAACAAGTGCGACGAGCTGACCGCCCACGAGCGCCGCCGCCTGCAGGAACAGGAGCCGGGCGCGTTGTGCATTTCGGCGCGGACGCGCGAGGGCATCGACGAGCTCCTCGATGCCGTGACCTCGCGCGTGGCGCTCGACGTCCACCGGGTGACGCTCACCTTCGACCCCGACGCCCCCGCGGACCGCGAGCGCATCGCACGCCTCTACCGCCACGCCCGTGTGCTGGTTCACGAGGTGCGGGACGGTCAGGTGTCGGTCGTGGCCGACGTGTCTCGTCGGCTCCTCGGCCAGCTCGGGCGCGCGCCGAGGTAAACTTTTCGGATGGCGAAGGGGGCGTTTCGTGCGCTGTGCGTGTCGCTCGTCCTCGTGGCGGCCTGTGGCCCGAAGAGCGTGCGCCCCGTTCCGACAGTCAGTGCTCCGCGGTTCCCGGACTTCGTTGCGCCCGTCGCGCCGACGGGTACCAGCGCGGAGGCGGCCGCCGAGCAGCAGCGCGGATGGACGTTGTTGCAGGCGGGCGACGTGCGCAGAGCCGAGCGGACGTTCGCGGCCGTGCTCGCCGCCCACGCCGATTTTTCCCCCGCGGAAACGGCGCTCGGGTACGTCGAGCTGGCGCGCAAGGACGCGAAGGCCGCCCTGGTGCATTTCGACCGGACCCTCGAGCGGGAGCCCGCCAATCCCTCCGCTCTCGTGGGGCGCGGGCAGGCGAGCCTCTTGGCCAACCGGGAGGCGGATGCGCTTGCCGCCTTCAAGGCAGCTGCCGCGGCTGACGCGTCGCTCGTGGATATCCGGCGGCGTGTCGAGGTGCTGCAGTTCCGCGTCCTCAGCCAGGGCCTGACCGCGGCGCGCGCGGCCGCGCACGCCGGCAAGTTCGACGAGGCGCTGCGGACGTACGCCGCGGCGATCGACAGCTCGCCCGACAGCCCGTTCCTGTACCGCGAGATGGCCGCCGTCGAGCGTCAGGTCGGTGATACGGCGGCCGCCATCGACCTCCTCGAGAAGAGCGTCGCCCTCGATGCGAGCGACGTCGGATCGTTCGAGCAGCTCGGCGAGCTCCTCGAAGCGAAGGGCGACCTGGACGCCGCGGCCACGGCATACGGCCGTGCGTTTGGAATCGACCCGCGCCCGCAATTCGAGGCCAAGCGCGCGGACCTGCGCGCGCGCGCCGACGTCGCGAAGCTGCCTGCCGAGTACCACGCCATCGAGGGTGCCATGCAGATCACCCGTGGGGATCTCGCCGCACTCATCGGCGTGCGCCTGGCACCGCTTCTCGATGGCCCCGTGCGCCGTGCGCCCCCGGTGATGACCGACGTGCGGGGGCATTGGGCGGCGGCGTGGATCTTCGTGGTGGCCCGCGCCGGGGTGATGCCGCCGTTCGACAATCACACCTTCCAGCCGCGCGCCGTCCTGCACCGTGTGGACCTCGCGCAGGCGGTGGCCCACCTCCTGGAACGCGTCGCCGCCGAGAAGCCCGCGCGCGCGAAGGCCTGGCAGACTCCGCGTCTCCGTTTCGCGGACGTCGCGCCCGGGCACCTCGGCTACCCCGCGGTGTCGGTCGCCGTCGCCTCTGGGGTGCTCGCGGTTGGCCCGGACGGCCGGTTCCAACCGTCGCGTCCGGTCAGCGGCGGGGATGCCGTCCGCGCCGTCAACCAGGTGGCCGGCTTGGCGGACGTGCCCGCACCTGCGAAGCGAGGGACGCCGTGAGCGTGCTGACGCCGGCCAACCAGCTGACGCTCCTGCGGATGCTCCTGATTCCCGCGTTCGTGATCCTGGTGGTGTACGGGCATCTGGGCTGGGCACTCGTCGTC
>JBEQUD010000371.1:0-4312 GCA_040349235.1 Acidobacteriota bacterium | reverse complement strand
AGTTCAAGATGGGCGACACGCTCGCATACGAAGGGCCAAAGACCGCCTTCCGGGGCTACGATTCGCTCGCGGAAGAAGCCCGGGTGGTCGCCGTCTACAAGGGCGGCGCCAAGGTGGACTCGCTGTCGACCGGCGAGTCCGGCGTCGTCGTGCTCAATCGCACGCCGTTCTATGCAGAGTCCGGCGGGCAGGTGGGCGATCGGGGGGAGCTCTCGCGCACCGGATCGTGCCTCACCCTTTTCAGCGTCTCGGACACCCAGAAGATCCAGCCCGACGTGTTCGGCCACATCGGCGAGGTGAAGAATGGCGAGGTGAAGGTCGGCGACACCCTCGGTGCCGCCGTCGACGCGGATGCGCGTGGGCGCACGGCGCGCAACCACTCGGCGACGCATCTCATGCACAAGGCGTTGCGCGAAGTGCTGGGACCGCACGTTCAGCAGAAGGGATCGCTCGTCGACCCGGACAAGACGCGCTTCGACTTCACCCACCACGCGCCGCTCAGCGACGACGAGATCCGTCGCGTCGAGGCCATCGTCAACGCCGAGATCCTCGACAACCACGCCACCGCGGCGCGCGTCATGCCGATCGCCGATGCGCAGAAGCTCGGCGCCGTGATGCTGTTCGGCGAGAAATACGGCGATGAAGTGCGCGTGCTCGACATCGGCACGTCCCGCGAGCTATGCGGCGGCACCCACGTGGCGCGAACCGGCGACATCGGCTTCTTCAAGATCGTGTCCGAGAGCGGCATTGCGGCCGGAATCCGGCGCATCGAGGCAGTCACCGGCAAAGGCGCGCTCGCATGGGTCCAGGCGCAGGAGCGCGCGCTCAACGGCGTCGCGGCATCGCTCAAGACGCCGGTCGCCGAGATCGACGGCCGCATCGCGCAGCTCGTCGCCGAAGCGCGGGCGGCCGACAAGGAGCTTGCCCGCCTCAAGGCGAAGCTCGCGTCGAGCGCGGGTGACGACCTCGCCGGAAGCGCGGCCGACGTCAAGGGCGCGAAGGTCGTCGCGGCGGCCATGGACGGCGCGGACGTCAAGGGGTTGCGCGAGACGGTCGACAAGCTCAAGGACAAGCTGCGCAGCGCCGCGATCGTGCTCGGCACGGTCAACGACGGGAAGGTCACGCTGATCGCCGGCGTCACGCCCGATCTCGTCGCCAGGGTGAAGGCCGGGGACCTCGTCAATCACGTCGCGCAGCGTGTGGGAGGCAAGGGCGGCGGCCGGCCGGACATGGCCCAGGCCGGTGGCACCGACGCGGCGGCGCTGCCGGCGGCGTTGGCGTCGGTCCGCGCCTGGGTGGAAGAGCGGCTGTGAGCGCGCAGCACCGGCCCGAGGGCGACCGAGCCCCGGTGCACGCCGTGCCGGGAGTGATCGCGTGAGCGCGTCCCGGGAAGCCGTCGCGCCACAGTTCGCGAGCGACAACAACGCCGGCATCTGCCCCGAGGCGCTCGAGGCGCTGATCGATGCCAATGTCGGGCATGCGGCGGGCTACGGCGACGACCGCTGGACGGCCGATGCCGAGGACGCCGTGCGCGCCGTGTTCGACGTCGATGCGCCGGTCTATTTCGTGTTCAACGGCACGGCGGCGAACTCGCTCGCGCTGGCGGCGATCTGTCGCAATACCGACGCCGTGATCTGCCACGCGTTCGCGCACGTCAACGTCGACGAGTGCGGGGCTCCCGAGTTCTTCAGCGGCGGAGCCAAGCTGCTCACCGTGGACACGCCGCACGCGAAGTTGACGACCGACGCCATCACGTCGCGCGCGGGTGTCGCGCATGGCGAGCACGCATCGCGCCCGCGCGCGATGAGCCTCACGCAGGCAACGGAGCTCGGCGCCGTGTATTCGCCCGACGAGCTTCGCGTGCTCACCGACCACGCGCACGGCCTCGGTCTCAAGGTCCACATGGACGGGGCGCGATTCGCCAACGCCGTGGCCGCGCTTGGCTGCGCGCCGGCACAGATGGCAGGACGCGCAGGCATCGACGTGCTGTCGTTCGGCGGCACGAAGAACGGCCTGCCGTTCGGTGAGGCGATCGTCTTCTTCGATGCCGCGCTCGCCGACGAGTTCGCGCGACGACGCAAGCAGGGCGGCCAGCTCGCGTCGAAGATGCGCTTCCTCGCCGCGCCGTGGTCGGCCGTGCTGAGAAGCGGCGCATGGCTGCGGCACGCCGCGCATGCCAATGCGATGGCGCGGCGGATGGCCGACGCGATCGCGCAGGTGCGGGGAGCCGCGTTCATCGCGCCGACCGAGGCCAACGGCGTGTTCGTGCACCTGCCGCCGCCGGTGATCCGCGGGTTGCAGGACCGTGGATGGCGCTTCTACGTGTTCGTCGGCGAGACGGGATGCCGCTTCATGTGCGCATGGGACACGCCGCCCGCCGCCGTCGACCGCTTTTGTGCCGACATTCGCGAGCTCGCGCGGGACGCCTGAGCGGCGGCCGGGGATCGCTGCGCGCATCGGCAGGCGTCGTCAACAACGTCGAAAGGAACTGCATGGGATTGCGAGCCGGCGTCACGCTGGAGATGGCCAATGCGCGCAGCAAGGGGCGCCTGCCCGAGCTCATGGGATTTCGGGTGACGCACGTCGAGGACGGCCGCCTCGATGCCGAGCTCGACATCCGGCCGGAAATCCTCGCCCCCAATGGCTACTTGCATGCCGCGACGGTCGTTGCGCTCGCCGATACGGCCTGCGGCTATGCGTGCCTGATGCACCTTCCAGACGGCATGGCGAATTTCACGACGATCGAGCTCAAGACCAATTTCATCGGCACGGCGCGCGACGGCACCATCGCGGCCATTGCGCGCGTTGCCCACCAGGGCGCGACGACGCAGGTGTGGGACGCGGTCGTCCGGCGCAAGGCCGACGACCGCACGATTGCGCTGTTTCGTTGCACGCAGATGCTGCTGGCGCCGCGCTGACGCGCCGGGCCGGGCTGCTGCGCCTAGAGCGTCGGACGGCTGCCGATCAGCGACAGGAATTCCTCGCGCGTCGCCTGCGATTCGCGGAAGCTGCCGAGCACCGACGACGTCACCATCACGGAGTTCTGCTTTTCGACCCCGCGCATCATCATGCACAGGTGGCGCGCCTCGATCATCACGCCGACGCCCGTGGCACCGATGGTCTCCATGATCGCCTGCGAGACCTGTTCGGTCAGGCGCTCCTGGAGCTGGAGCCGGCGCGCGAACATGTCGACGAGGCGCGCGAGCTTGGAGACGCCGAACACCTTGCCGGTCGGCAGGTACCCGATGTGGCAGCGCCCGTAGAACGGCAGCATGTGATGCTCGCACATGCTGTAGACCTCGATGTTCTTGACGATCACCATGCTGTTGGTCGACTGCGTGAACACCGCATCGTTGATGACGGTGCGCAAGTCGGCGCGGTAACCCGACGTCAGGAACTCGAGCGCCTTGGCGACGCGGCGCGGGGTCTTCTGCAGGCCCTCGCGGGACGGGTCCTCGCCGATGGCGACGAGGAGCTCGCGGGTGAGGCGTTCGATCTTGTCGAGGTCGACGGGCATGATTCGTTCGTGTTCGAGTGGCACAGGGCATTGGATTATGACAGCGGCGCCGGCGTTCCCGGCGGTGAGGGGACTCGCGAGCCGGTTCGTCCGGGTCGCCTCGCTATAATGGCCGCCCGTCGACCACAACCGCGTGCATGGCAATGAAAGTCCTCGTTCCCGTCAAGCGCGTCGTCGATTTCAACGTCAAGGTGCGGGTCCGGCCCGACGGCTCCGGCGTCGATCTCGCCAACGTCAAGATGTCGATGAATCCCTTCGACGAGATTGCCGTCGAGGAGGCCGTGCGGCTCAAGGAGCGCGGCGTCGCGACCGAGATCGTGGCGATGTCCTGTGGCGTCGCCGCCTGCCAGGAGACGCTGCGCACGGCGCTGGCGCTCGGCGCGGACCGAGCGATCCTCGTCGAGTCCTCGGCCGATCTGCAGCCGCTGGCCGTGGCCAAGCTCGTCGCGGCGATCGTCGCGCGGGAATCGCCGCAGCTCGTGCTGCTGGGCAAGCAGGCGATCGACGACGATGCGAATCAGGTGGGACAGATGGTCGCGGCGCTGCTCGACTGGCCGCAGGCGACCTTCGCGTCCAAGATCGATATCGCGGACGGCAAGGCCACCGTCAAGCGCGAGGTGGATGGTGGCCTCGAGACGGTGGAGATGGCATTGCCGGCCGTCGTCACGACCGATCTTCGATTGAACGAGCCGCGCTACGCGACGCTGCCGAACATCATGAAGGCGAAGAAGAAGCCACTCGAGAGCATCACGCCGGAGAGCCTCGGCGTCGACGTGACGCCGCGACTTGCGGTCA
>JBEQUD010000353.1:0-3372 GCA_040349235.1 Acidobacteriota bacterium | reverse complement strand
ACGACTTCCCGACAGACGATTCGAGTTACGGCTTCGACACGATTGGCAGCGTCCTGTCGATTTCCCCCGTCTTGATGGAGAAGTACCTCGCCGCGGCTGAACGGATTGCCGCCATCGCCGTCGCCGCCGACCCGCTGCCCAAGCCCTTCACCTTCGAGGCGCACACCAGCGATCGCAGCCTGCGGCGGGTGGATGGGGCGACGGCCGAAACGTCCCGCCGGCTCGACGCCGACGCGGACTATTCGTTCCAGGTGCGGTTGGCCGGCATCAGGCCCCCTGATGCCAAGCCGCTCGTGCTGGGGATTTGGCTCGACGGCCAGCTGCTGCGCACGTTCCCTGTCGAGAACCTGCCGCCCGTCGTGTCCGATACTCCCGCCGGGCAACGCGCCGGGCAGGCGTCCCCTGACGCCAAGCGGACCATCAGCTACTACGACGACAAAACCGGCAAGTTCCACTTCGTCGTCGAGCAGGAATTCAATACCGAGCGCCTGTTCGTGCCGGCAGGCGACCATCTCGTGCGCGCGGGCTTTGTGGACGACGCCTACGGCAAGGGTCTGTCGCGTCAGGACCGCTTCGACAACAAGAAGAACAAGGTCATCGAGACGATTGCCGTCACCGGTCCCTTCCCGACACGCGCCGCGCGTCCGGCGCGTCAGAAGGTGTTCGTCTGCGACCCGCGCACCGGCACGGCGTGCGTCCAGCGCATCCTGACAACGCTCGCGCATCGCGCGTACCGGCGGCCGGTCACCGGCGGCGAGGTCGCGGCCCTGATGAAGTTCGTGCGCCTCGCGCGCAGCCAGGGCCAGACGCCCGAGCAGGGGCTTCAGCTCGCCGTCCAGGCCATGCTGATGTCGCCGAATTTCCTGTTCAGGATCGAGCGCGACCCCGAGGCAAGCGGCGTCGGAGCCATCCACCAGATCTCGACCCTCGAGCTCGCGTCGCGCCTCAGCTACTTTCTCTGGAGCTCGATGCCCGACGATGCGCTTCTCCACGCGGCCGAGTCCGGCGCGTTGCGGACGCCCGAGGTGCTGCACGCGCAGGTCAAGCGGATGCTCGCGGATCCCAAGGCCGCCGCGCTTGCCGAGAACTTCGCCGGCCAGTGGCTGGAAATCCGCAATCTCGATGTCGTCAAGCCGGACCCGGACAAGTTCCCCGACTGGAGCCCGGAACTGCGCGACGCGATGAAGACCGAAACGCGGATGTTCTTCGAGTACGTCCTGCGTGAAGATCGCCCGTTGTCGGATTTCCTCGATGCCCGCTACACGTTCCTGAACGAGCCGCTCGCGAAGCACTACGGCATTACGGGTGTCACCGGCCTCGACTTCCGGAAGGTGGATCTCGCCACACCCGAGCGCGGCGGCATCCTCAGCCAGGGGAGTGTGCTGACCGTGTCGAGCTATCCCACGCGGACATCGGTCGTCCTGCGCGGGAAGTATGTGCTCGAGAACATCCTGGGCACGCCGCCTCCGCCACCGCCGCCCAACGTGCCGCCGCTCGACGAATCCGCCGTGGGCACCGCGGCCTCGCTGCGCCAGCAGATGGAGAAGCACCGCGCGAGCCCGGTCTGCGCGTCGTGCCACTCCAAAATGGACCCGCTCGGTTTCGGGCTGGAGAACTACGACGGCATCGGCAAATGGCGCACGATGGACGGGAAATTCGCCGTCGATGCGAGCGGCACGCTGCCAAACGGCCGCTCGTTCTCGACGCCGAGGGAGATGCGCGGCATCCTGATGGCCGATGTGCCCAATTTTGCGCGCTGTATCAGCGAAAAAATGCTGACGTACGCCCTCGGCCGCGGCCTCGAACCGTTCGACCGCCGGGCCATAAAAGAGATTGGCTTGGGGCTCGCGAAGGCGGATTATAGATTCCAGGCCCTCGTCTACGGAATCGTGGACAGCGTGCCGTTCCAGTTGAGGCACGGCGAGCCGGTGTCCACCGCGAGTCTTGGCACGCGGGGAGATACGAGGCGGGGAGATGCGGCGCCGGGAGAACGGTCGGCAGAGCGGTCGGCAAAGCGGTCGGCAAAGCGGTAGGGAGAACCGGTGACGACATTCATGCGCAGGGCGCTACCACGACGCACGTTCCTCCGGGGGATGGGCACGGCGATTGGCCTCCCGTTCCTCGATGCGATGGTGCCGGCGTTCGCCTTTGGCGAAGCGCGCCAGGCCCCGGTGCGGCTGGCGTTCGTCTACGTGCCGAACGGCATCGTCATGCAGCACTGGAACCCGGACTACGCCGGGCGCCTCGGCGAACTGCCGCGGCTCTTGAAGCCGCTCGAGCCGTTCAAGAACGACATGCTGCTGCTCAGCAACCTGACGCACAACAACGGCCGCGCGCTGCTCGACGGCGGCGGCGACCATGCGCGCGCGAGCGGCGGATATCTGAGCGGGACGCAGCCGCGCAAGACGACAGTGGACATCAGGACGGGCATCTCGTGCGACCAGGTCGTGGCGCAGCAGATCGGCAACCAGACGCGGTTTCCCTCGCTCGAACTCGGCATGGAGGACGCGCAGCAGGCTGGCAACTGCGACTCGGGCTATTCCTGCGCGTACACGAACAACCTCGCGTGGACCAACGACCATCAGCCGCTGCCGCCGGTGCTCAACCCGCGCGCGCTCTTCGAGCGGCTGTTCGGCGACGACGCCGACCTCGCGCCCGCGGTGCGCCAGCGCCGCAACCTCTACCGCCGCAGCATCCTCGACTTCGTCGGCGAGGACTCCAAGCGCTTGCAGTCCAGTGTCGGCCCCTCGGACCGCCGCAAGCTCGACGAGTACCTCACCTCGGTGCGTGACGTCGAGCGCCGCATCCAGGGCGTCGAAAAGAACGGCTCTGACGGGAACACTATCCACGTCGATCCGCGCATGGAGAAGCCGTACGGCGTGCCCGCTGACTTCGCCGAACACTTCGCGCTGATGACCGACATGCTCGCCATTGCGTTCCAGGCGGACCTCACGCGCGTGGCGACGTTCCTGGTCATGCGCGAGGGGAGCTCGCGCGCGTATCGCGAGATTGGCATCGCGGACGGGCACCATCCGCTCAGCCATCACCGAGGCGACGCCGGCATGATGGAGAAGGTGGCGCAGATCAACGCCTACCACCTGCAGCAGTTCGCCGCCTGGATCGCCAAGCTCGAGTCGATGCCAGAGGGCGACGGCACACTGCTCGACAACGCGATGATCGTCTACGGATCGGGCATCTCCGACGGGGACGCGCACAACCACGAGGACCTGCCGACGCTCGTCGTTGGCCGCGGCGGGCAGTTCCTGAAGCCAGGCCGTCGCCTCGTCTACCGGCGGGAAACGCCCATCTGCAACCTCTACCTGACCCTGATGGAGCGGATGGGCGTGCGCCGCGACCACTTCGGCGATTCGA
>JBEQUD010000343.1:0-14231 GCA_040349235.1 Acidobacteriota bacterium | reverse complement strand
GGCGATCGAGATCGCCGATGAAGGTGACGCCGCCGGCCGTGGACACCGTCGCCGTCAGGAACGGCGCGTGCTGCTGGTAGGACCACATCTCCTTCATCGTGCGCACGTCGAAGGCCGCGAGCTTGCCGAGGTTGCCGTTCGACCCCGGCATCGCCTTGAAGGCCCGGCCCGCGCCGCCGCGGCTGCCGCCGCCTTCCTTCTGGTCAACCTTCTGCGGATCGAGCTCGAGGCAGCTCTGGCTGAGCGGGACGATCAACTGGTTCGTCCCCGGGTGATAGCTCGACGCCTGCCAGTTGTGGCCGCCCTCCGTGCTCGGACATCCCGGAATCGTCTTGCCGACGGCCTGCTCCATGATGTCCGTGCGGTACGTCGGCCGGCCGCTCTTCGGATCGATGGACTCCCAGACGTTCTGGTAGACCATTTCCTTGTGGCCCAGGTACTTGCCCGTCTTCCGATCGAGCTTCCAGAGGATGCCGTCCTTGCCCGCCGTGAAGAGCAGCTGCTGGTTGTTGTCGTCCACGAGGATGCGCTCGAAGACGATGTCGAGATCCAGCGATTCGGCCGGCGCGTGCTGGAAGTGCCACGCAAGCTTCCCGGTATTGACGTCGAGCGCGACCGTCGAGTTGGTGTAGAGCGCGTCGTCCTTGGCCGACATGCCGCGGCTGACGGCGGCCCACGGTTTGGCCTGCGCGACGCCCCAGTAGGTCAGCTTCAGCGCCGGATCGTAGCTGCCTGTAATCCACGCTTCGCCGCCGGCGCGGAACATGTTCGGCAGCTTGCCCCAGGTGTCGCCGCCCGGCTCGCCTTCGTGCGCGATCGTGTAAAACCGCCACAGCTCTTTCCCGGTCGCGGGGTCGTAGCCGCCGATGAAGCACTTTTCCTCGCGGTAGCGTTCGCAGTTACCGAGGCCCTGGACGATCTTCCCGTTGGCCACGATCGGGCCGCTCGTGATGGCGTATTCGCCCTTGGATCGGTCGCCCATCGTGGTGTTCCAGACGGTCTTGCCGGTGCGGGCGTCGAACGCCATCAGGTGCGCATCGTTGGTGGCGACGATGATCTTGTCGTCGTACATCGCGATGCCGCGCATGGCGGCCGCGTTGGCCTTGGTGCCGTAGTGGTTCTCCCAGATCAGGTCGCCGGTGCGCACGTCGATCGCCTGCAGGAAGTTGTTGGTGTTGTTCAGGAAGACGACACCGTTGTGGACGAGCGGGGCGGGCTGGTTGACGCCGCCTTCCTTCATCGCCCACATCCACTGAAGCTGCAGCCCTTTGACGTTGTCGGTCGTAATCTGGCTGAGCGTGCTGTAGTTGTTCGCGTGGTAGTCGTGCCGAATCATCAACCAGTCGGCGGGGTCTGGATTCGTCAGCATCGCGTCGGTGACCGGCACGTAGTTCTTGATCTCGCCTGCGACCGTGATGCTGGGTGCGCCCGCACCCCCTTGTGCGGCGGGGCGGGGGCCCTCGTCCTGCGCGGCGAGGAGGGTGAGGCCGCCTGCCACGATCGCCGCGGCCGCGAGCACGGTTCGATGTCCAAGTCTGCGCATGGTGTTCTCCTGGCGTGGACGCACGCTCGAAATTCCGCGCCGGAAGCGTATCAGAACTTGGGGCGTACCGGCGGCTTCGACGCGGGCGCGGCTGGCAGGGCGAAGGTGAGGACGTTGGCCCCGGCGGTAATGGAGACGTACTGCCGTCCGTTGGCCGTGTAGGTCATCGGCGAGGATTTCCACGCCTCGTGCGTCTCGAAATGCCAGAGGTGGGCACCGGTCCTGGCGTCCACCGCCGCGAACTCGCCCGAGGCCTGGCCGTAGAACACCACGCCGCCCGCCGTGGAGAGCGTGCCGGCATAGTTGTTCGAGTTGCCAGTCTGCGGGACTTCCCAGACGGGGCGGCCGGTCTCGATGTCGAGCGCCCGCAGCACCATCGAGCCGCCTGTGCGTCCACCGATGAACCCGCCGTTCGGTTCGCCGAAGTTTTCTCCGCCCGCCGGCGGAGTTGGCGGCCGTGGCGGGGGCGGGGCCGCATTCTCGGCGGCGCGGCCGCGTCCGGTACCGAACTGGCTGCTGCGGTAGACGCCGCAGTTCTCGACGGTCATCACGTAGAAGAGGTGCGTCAGCGGACTGAAGCTGGTGGCCATCCAGTTTGCGGCACCGCGGATGGCCGGGCACGTCTCCACACCAGCCAGCGTCGGCGTGTGTCCCGGCAGCACCTGCGGCCGCCCATCGGCGCCGATGCCGCTCGCCCACGTCATCTTCTGGACGAACGGCTTGGCCAGCAGCACCTGACCGTTGGTCCGATCGAGCACGTAGAAGAACCCGTTGCGGTTGGCTTGCAGCAGCAGCTTGCGCGGGCCGCCGCGATACGTCGTGTCTACGAGCACGGCGGGCTCCTGCGCGTCCCAGTCCCAGAGGTCGTGCGGCGTGAACTGATAGTGCCACCGCAACTGGCCGGTCTTGGCGTCCAGCGCAAGCATTGAATCCGTGTACAGGTTGTCGCCTTCGCGTTCGCTGCCGTCGGTGTCGGGAAAGGGATTCCCCACCGGCCAGAAGAGCGTGCCCGTGGCCGGGTCGTACGATCCGGCGAGCCACGTCGAGCCGCCGCGGTGCCGCAGGTCCACGGCGCCCCGCCACGTGTCGAACCCCGGCATGCCGGGGCCTGGGATCGTCCAGAACCGCCACGCCTGCGTCCCGGTGCTCGCGTGATAGGCCGCCACGAAGCCGCGGATGCCTTCGTCCCCGCCGGAGACGCCTGCGATGACGAGATCCCCGACGACGAGCGGCGCCATCGTGCCGCCGTACGAGGGGGTCGGATCGTCGGGGAGGACGGCTTCCCACAAGAGGGCGCCGTTGACCCGGCTGAGCGCCAATAGGTGCGCGTTGTCGGTGACGAAGAAAACGCGCGGGCCGAGCACGGCCACGCCGCGGTTCAGTCCGCGCGCCGCGTCCCCGCGCAGGCCGGGCGTCCGCGCGCGCGTGTAGCGCCAGATTTCGCGGCCCGAGGCCGCGTCGAGCGCCGACACCTGGTTCGGCCCGGTGATGAACATGATGCCGTCGAAGACGAGCGGCGTCATCTCGTTCTCGAATCCGCGCAGCGAATGGACCCACTGCAGCGAGAGCCCTTTGACGTTGGCGGCGTTGATTTGCGCGCTGCTACTGTAGCGGTTGCCGTCCAGCCGTCCGTGGTAGGTCGGCCAGTCGCCAGCCCTCGGGTGCAGCACCTCGTCGAAGTCGGCGGTCGCCGCGGGCGCCGCCTCTGGGCTTGCGGCCGCGCTCGCGGCTGGCGGAACCCCACCGCGCAGTCGGCTGAGGTAGGCGACCAAGTCGCGCCGCTCGTCCGGCGTCGCGCGCAGCGCGGGCATGACGGACGCGGTTTCGCGCGTGATGGTGGCCGTGCGCTTGTCGATGACGACGAGCCGCCCGTCCAGGGTCTGAAGCGGCAGCACGTGGTTGCCTTCGTTGCGCACGAAGCCGCGGATGGTCCGGCCGTCCTTCGTCCGCACGCGGACGGACGCGTACCCGCGCGCGATGGAGGCGCCCGGGTCTACGAGCGCCGTCGTCAGTTCCGCGGCCGTCATCTGCCGCCCGACGTTCGAGAGGTCGGGGCCCGTGGCGCTGCCGCGTCCGAGCGCGAGGTGGCAGGTCGCGCATTGTCCTTTGCCGAAGAAGAACGCTTCGCCGGCGGCCGCGTCGCCCTCGACCACTTCCGCGGCCGGCGCGGCGTTGAGCGCGCGCAGGTAGGCGAGCAGCGTGGCCATGTCCGCCGCGGGCATGGCCCCGAAGGCCGGCATGCCGTTGCCCGTGCCGTTGCGGATAAGCGACTGCAACTCGGGGTCCGCCATGCTGCCGACACGGCGATTGCCGGCAAGCGCCGGCCCGCGCCCGCCGAGGCCCGCCTCGCCGTGGCAGGAGACGCAGTTGGTGGCAAACGCCGCCGGCTGCGGCGGCTGTTGCCCGAGCACCGCGCGGCCTGCCGCGGCCAGCACCACGAGGAGCGCCGCCGCGCCGTCACGCATTCGCATCGCTACTTCGCCTTCAGGCCGAACGCGTAAACGTAGGACTTCCGCGTGGTGACGTAGACGTGCCCACCGACGACCGTGATGCTGCTCAGGTGCGTCCAGTCGTCGATCGCGTCGCCGCTCGAGTACAGCTCGCGGCCGGTTTCCGCGTCGAACGCGTAGAGCGTCGTGTGCGTGACGTTCTGCCCGCGCTCCTCGGCCGTCAGCACCCCTGTCTTCGGTGGGGCCTTACCGTCGGGGCCTTTGTAGATCGTCTGGTACCGCGGGTCGGTATGGCGCTGGAGCGTGTTCTCCCCGGTCGAGATGGCGTAGACGACGCCGTTGGCGATGACGGGGGAATCCGGGACGGCGAGATCGCGCGACACCCACTTGGGCACGATGGTGGGCTTGCCGTCCTGGAGGACGATCTGGAACGCCATGATGCTGCCGTGCGGCGCGTCGCCGTTGGTCCGTTCGAATGTGGCCTGTGTCGAAGGCGGTCCCCACATCGGGATGTAGACCCACCGTTCGTTGCGCGCGTTGACGAACGTGGCCGGCGCCCCCCAGACGCCGGTCGAGGCGTACATCATCTCGTCGTTGCCGGCCTTGATCGCGACAAGCGGTGTGCGATGGTCGGCGCCGCCGAGCGACCGGGCGTCGTGGAGGAACACGGTGCCGTCCTTGCCGGCCGACAGCACGAGGTCGCGCCCCTGATAGGTGAACGCGACGGCGCCGCCCGACGCGTAGTCCAGATCCTTCGCGTTGATCTCGTCGAGGCTCGACGGCGTGAAGTAGTCCATCAGTTCGAGCGTCCGCGGCCGCAGCCGGACGAGCGACTGGGCCCACAGGCCCTTGGCGGGGTCCCACTCGCCGTCGGCGGTCAGGGCGAAGAAAGACCCGAAGCCCCACGCCATCCCCGCGCGCGACCATGCGCCGCCGGGGCGCGACGGGTTGGTGAAGAACCGGGTGATCTTCCTGGCGGGGTCGTTCAGATCCAGGGCGATCATGTGCGACGCGACGGCCACCCGTCGAGGACGTGCGGCCGCGCCGGGCTCCCCCGCGGCCGCGTCGGCCGCCGACACGCCGGTTGCCGCGGCCGGTGCTGGCGCTGGTGCGCCCGGCGGGTTCCCGCATCCCCGTCCGACCGTCGTGTAGAGGACGCCGTCCACCAGATTCAGGCTCCAATTGCGCGAGTAGGGCGGGACGAAGTCGAGCGGGGCCATCTTCTGGCGCCCCGTCGCGATGTCCACACCGTGGAGCCGGCCGTCGGAGGCGATGGCGTAGAGGACGCCGTGCGCCTTGTCGATGACGGGCGTGGCCGTCGCGGTGTTGGTACAGACCCAGTTCGCCACGTTGACCGGCGCCACGGCATTCTCGAACGTCGTCCGCCAGACGACGGACCCCGTGGCCGTGTCGAGCGCGGC
The DNA here is from genome assembly GCA_040349235.1 of Acidobacteriota bacterium. Lineage (GTDB taxonomy): Bacteria > Acidobacteriota > Vicinamibacteria > Vicinamibacterales > CAVVIG01 > JBEQUD01. The sequence goes on along the minus strand of JBEQUD010000343.1, from coordinate 8,817 downwards.
CAGGGTATTCGACGCCGCAAGCGTATACACGAGGGACCGCGGGCCCTTGGGCGTCCCGACGCCGTGCGCGACGAGCGGCGCGGTCAGCATCGATGCACCGGACTCGATATCGAGTGGCACCGTCTTGTCGATCTGGGTCTTCCACTTCACTTCGAGGCGCCCGACGGTGGCCTTGGACAAGGTGCGCTCCGCGCGGTTCCAGCCCTCGCGCTCGATAGTGCCGCCCCACGTCAGCCACTCGCTGCGCGGTGCGCCGGGCTTGCCGTCTTGCGCGTGGATAGCCGCGGGCACAAGCGCCGCGCACGCGGCGAGCGCGAGCGCCGGCGACAGTCGTCTGAATGCGATCGATGGTGTCATATCCATATCTCAGCGAGGCCAGGGAACGCCGAAGACGAGGTAGCACCCGACGGCCGCGACGACCGCCATCGAGATGCCCCAGGCCATCATCCACCGGAACAGTTGTCGCACATCCGTGCCCGGCGCCGCCGCCGCAATGCACAGGGCGCCCGTGGTCGAGAGGGGCGACACATCGACCAGGTGCGCGCCGATCAGCATAGACGAGACGAGCGTCATCGGATCGCCGCCCCCAAGTTTCTGGAGGATGCCGGGCACCGTCGGCAGGAACGCGGGCAGGACGACGCCCGCCGTGCTGCTGTAGATCGACACGACCCCCGTGACGAAGGCGGCGAATCCGTTGATGGTGCGCGGGGTCGAGGCGCGCGCGAGCAGCGTGGAGAAGAGCTCGATGCCGCCCGTTTTCTCGAGGAGCGCGACGAGCACCGTCACGCCGGAGACCATCAGAATCGGTCCCCACGGCATCGAGCGGATGGCGAGGCCCTCGTCCGCGGCGCGTGCCACGACGAGGACGACCCCGCCGACGAGCGCACCCATGCCCACGTTCACCTCGAAGAGCAGGACCGAGACAATCAGCGTGCAGACGACGCCAATCGTCAGCCAATGCCGCCACTCGAACGGCTGTGCCGCGCCCGGGATATCGACGGTGCCTGCCCCTGGGGCCTGTGCGTCCGCCTGGGCGTCGCGGAGCGCGGCGGCGGTGCGAAAGGCCGGGGTGAAGAGCCGCCAGCCGCCGAAGACGAAGTAACCCACCATGCCGACCGTCGTGTGCGCGAGCATCACCGTCAGGAAGTTGCGCCATTCGACGTGCACGAGACCCATCTTGGCGACGAGCGTCTTGACGACGAGGCCCGTCGCGCCGAACGGCGAGAGTGACGCGGCGCTCGACCCGTTCGCGACCATCAGCGCCATCAGAAACGCCGGAATGCCGGTCCGCCCCGCCACCGCCATGGCCATCGGCGCGATGATGGCCGCGGACGCGATGCTGCCAGGGCCGACCGCGGCGAGGACGAACGCGAGCGCGAAGAACATGATCGGGATCGTCCCGACCTGGCCCCGGCACAGGCCGACGGCGCGGTGCGCGACCTTGTCGAGCGTGCCGTTGTTGCGCGCCTCGGTGAAGAAGAAGGTGACGCCGACGAGGGTGAGGAACAGCTGGCTGGGGAACCCCGCGAGGACGTCCGCGAGCGACAGGTGCGCAGCATAGGTCCCCACGAACCAGGCGAGCGCGATCGACAGCAGGCCAACGTTGATGTTGGTCGTGCAGCTCAGAAGAATCGCGAGGGCGAGGGCGAGGACCGATAGGGTGGCGACGTCCGGGGCCACGCCAGCCCTAGATCTTCACGCGGCACACCGGGGCTTCGCTGTGCCCGACGTCGGAGACCCAGTAGATGTAGCCGTTCCAGACCGACGCGCCGTGCGGGAACGGCGTGCCGTCGGGCAGTTCGATCGAGTCCACGATCTCGCCCGTGACCATGTCGCGCTTGAAGAACGCGCCCATGTTGGTATCCGTTTCCCAGAGATGCTTCGCGTCCGGTGTCTCGATGCCGACGCCGTGCGGCCGGTAGCCCACGGTCGGGTACATGTGCTCGACCGTCCACGTCTTCGGGTCGATGCGGTAGATCATGCGGGCCGGAGGGACGGCCACCCACAGCTTCCCGTACTGCACCTGGATGCCGTGCGCGCCGGTGCCCGGCGCAGGCGGGCCAGGATTGCCGGTGACGGCGCCGCCGCGGCCGACACCCTGGCCATCGCCCGTCCGCTGATTGGTGGTGGGCGGCGGGCCCGGGCGCGGGGGTCGCGGAAAGCGCGAACGGATTCCGGCCTCGTACAGATCGCGGCGCGGGGCGATGTCGGTGGTCATCTTGTAGATGACGCCGGCGCCCGGGGTGAAGTGCTTCTCGATGGTCTCGCCGGTCTTGGCATTGGCGCGGATGATCTCGCGGCTGTAGGTCGAGCCGATCCAGATGGCGCCGTTGTCGGCTTCGACGCCGATGCCGCTCGGCCCCGTACCCTCGGGGGACAGTTCGCGCAGCAGCTTGCCCTCGTAGCTCGAGAGATAAACCTTGCAGCGGCCCGGCGTATCGGTGCGACTGCCCGCGTTGTCAATGGTCCAGATGCCCTCGGCCGTGCACTGCATGCCGTTGCCAGACAGGCCCGGCGCGGTGAAGAGCCGTTCGACTTTGCCGATCCGCTTGGGGTAACCGGGCTTGGGCGCCGCAGGCGTCTGTGCCTGGGCCGCATCGAGCCCTGCCGGCACAGCGGCCGCGAACGCCGCGCCGCCCCCTGTGGCTGCCGCGGCCCGAAGGAACTCTCTTCTTTTCATCGTCATGGGCACACCTTTGGGGCACGCTTTTGGGGCACGCATTGCCGTCTGGGGCACACATTGCCCTAGCGGGTGCCAAGGGTATGCAGAACCACGAGAAGTGTCAACACTTATGCTCGTGAAAACAAGACGCCCGGGGCGAGCTTCCATTCTGGGTCCAGCGCGCGCTTGACGGCGCGCATCTCCTTCACGCCACCGGACCCGTAGAGTTCCTCGAGCAACTGCTGCTTGACGAGGTTGCGGCCGACGCCGTGCTCGGCCAGGGGCGAGCCGCCCATCTGGACGACGGCCCGGCCGAGGCCGAGGATCGCGGCCTTGCCGGCCTCGACGTCCGCGAACGTCCTCGGCAGGACGTTTGGGTGGAGGTTGCCGTCCGAGATGTGCCCCCAGACCGCGGCGTCGAGGCCGAGCCGTGCGAACTCCGCGTCGTACAGCGCGAGGAGATCGTCCAGGCGATCGAAGGGCACGATCATGTCCGCGGCGGTCTTCTCGATGCGGACGTCAACCTCCTGCTTCGCGCGTCCGACGCGCTGGTTCACCGACGCGGGGACTTCCTCTCGCAGCGCCAGCAACTGCGCGGCGCGCGCGCGATCGCCAGGCAGCGCGATCTGCGTGTCCTCGAGCGCGCCTGCCTCATCGAGCAACCGACAGAATCGCCCGAGCGCCGTTTCGGGCGCGGCCTCGTCCCGCGCGCTGCCGATTTGATCGAACGCGCGATCGGGCGTCAAGGACGGCGGCAGTTCCAGGGTCACGAGGAGCGCGAGCGCCGTCCCGTCAGGCCAGGTCACCCCGGTCTTGACGTCGAGGTGATCTTCTCGGGCCAGCGCCAGGCAGCGGGCGTCCATGTGCTCGATGGCCGCGACGTCCACACCAGCGGGGTCGCCCGTACGCCACGTTTCGCGTGCGGCGTCGCGCAGCGTACGCACGAAGGCCACGCCGCGGCGGGCATCGGCGAACGGCACGAACGCGAGGCACCAGTTCGGCCGCGTGGGAAGGATGCGCAGCGTCACCTCGGTGACGACGCCGAGCGTGCCCTCCGCGCCGATGAAGATGTCGATGAGGTCCATGCCCGGTGCCGCGAAGTAGCCGGCGGAGACCTTCGGCACGCGCGGCACCTGGTAGCGGGGGACTGGCACGCGCACGACACCGCGCGCGAGGGCGATGTCGAAGTAGCCCCCGGGATGCGCGTGCACCGCGCCGCGCTCGAGGTCCAGGACGTCTCCCGTGGCCAGCACGACGGTGAGGGCCGTCACCCAGTCGCGTGTGGTGCCGTATTTGAACGTGGCCGCGCCCGCGGCGTTGGTCGCGACGGTGCCACCGACGAAGGCGCCCGAGAACGTCGGCGCCGGGGGGTAGTACCGACCGACACGCGCCAGCGCGGCGTCGAGCGCCGCGAGCGTCACGCCGGCCTGCACCCGAACGGTGGCGGGGCCAATGTCGAGCACCGCGTTCAACCGCGCCGTACTCAGAACGACGCTGTCGAAGGGCGTCGCGCCCCCCGTCAGCGACGACTGCGCCCCGATGGGCAGCACGGCCGCCGACGTGCGCAGCACCTCCGCCACCTGTGCCTCGGTCGTGGGTGCCACCAGTGCCGCCGCCCGGCCGCGGACGTGCGCGGCGTCCTCGAGCACCGACTGGAGGCGACCCGGGTCGGTGACGCGCGCCGCCGGCCTGGCCTCGCCGTGCGGTTGCCGCGCCTCGATGCGGTGGGTGGCCATCGGCGTCAATGTTATCGTCCCCGGGGCGCACAGGTCCCGGGCCGCGGGTCCCGAGCCTGCCGATATACTGCGGTGGATGCGTGCAGCGAGCCGGATACTGGAACGCCCATGAGAGCCGTCTACGTGCGTGTGCTCGTCCTCGAGGCCGCCATTCTCGTGGGGCTGTGGATCGTCGGCCGTCTGTATTCATGAGCGTCCACGATCGACCCGCGGGCGGCCACGAGCCTCGAACCGCGAGGACCGGACGCGCGACATGAGGCCGTTCGACTGGTGCGTCGTCGTGGCCTACGTCGTGTGGATCGTGTACGACGGCCTGCGGCGGTCCAAAGGCACCGACAAGGTGGAGGGGTACCTCCTCGCGAACCGCTCGCTGCCGTGGTGGGCGGTCGGCCTGTCGGTGATGGCGACGCAGATGAGCGCCGTCACGATGGTCGGCACGACCGGCCAGGCGTATGCCACCGGCCTGCGATTCGTCCAGCTGTACCTGGGCCTCCCGCTCGCGATGATCATCCTCTCGGTGACCGTCGTGCCCTTCTTCAATCGCGCGAAGGTCTACACCGCCTACGAGTACCTGGAACAACGGTTCGACGTGCGGACGCGGTCGCTCGCGAGCCTGCTGTTCCTGCTCGGCCGCGCGTTCTCCCTGGGCGTGACGCTCGCCGCACCGGCGGTCGTGATGTCCACGATTCTCGGCTGGCAGATTCCCATGACGGTGCTTGCCATCTCGGTGCCCATGGTCGTCTACACGACGATTGGCGGCGTGCAGGCCGTGGCGTGGACGGACGTCAAGCAGATGTTCGTCGTCGTCGGGGGCATGACGGCGGCCGTAGGCATTCTGCTCTTCGGCATCCTGCAGCACGTCAGCTTCGGCCACGCGCTGCATCTGGCGGGCGCGACCGGCCGGCTGAAGGCCCTCGATTTCACCTTCGACCTGCGCGAGACGTACACGTACTGGTCGGGGATGCTCGGCGGACTCTTCCTGATGCTCTCCTATTTCGGCTGCGATCAGAGCCAGGTGCAGCGGTACCTGACGGCCAAGTCCGTGGACGAGGGCCGCCAGTCGCTGATGATGAGCGCCTTCGTCAAGATTCCGCTGCAGCTGCTCATCCTGACCTGCGGCGTGCTGGTGTTCGTCTTCTACCTGTTCCAGCCCTCGCCGATGCTCTTCAACCGGACCTACGACGCGGCCGTCGCGGCCAGTGCCCAGGGGCCGGCGTACGCATCGCTCGAGCGGGAGTTCCGCGCCGCGGCCTCCGCCAGGCGCGTGGCGGCCGCCAGCGACGATCGCGCGCGGTTTCTCGCAAGCGACGCGCGCCTGCGCGAGATCCGCGCGCAGGCGACCGCGATCGTGAAGCAGACGACGGGCGATGGCCGCTATACCGACGTCAACTACGTCTTCCCGACGTTCATCACGACCCAGATGCCCATCGGCCTCGTCGGCTTGATGATCGCGGCCATTTTCGCCGCGGCCATGTCGGCCAGCGGCGGCGAGCTGAACGCGCTCGCGACGGCGACGGTCATCGACTTCTATCGCCGGCACATGGTCACCGGGGCCACCGACCGGCACTATCTCACCGCGTCCAAGCTGGCCACGGTCGGCTGGGGGCTGTTCGCGTGCGTCGTGGCGATGTTCGCCGCGAACCAGGGGTCGCTCATCGAGGTCGTCAACCGGTACGGCTCGTTGTATTACGGGTCTCTCCTCGGGGTGTTCATCCTGGCCATGCTCACCAGGCGCGCGACCGCGACGGGGGCGTTCTGGGGCATGGTGGCGGGGATGGTCGTCGTCTTGACCGTGGCGTTCTCACCGTGGACGAGCGGCATCGCGTTCCTGTGGCACAACCTCATCGGCGCAGTCGTCGTGGTCGTGGTCGGGATGGGTATCAGCTATGCGCAGCCGCCGGCACCCATGGAGCGCCAGACAAAAGTGTAGCGTCGGCTGGCGCGCCAATCGGCATAGAATTCCGTGTCGTGTCTGACGCGTACACGGAGCGCTCTCTCGATCGGCGGTTGGCGGACTGGTTCTTCGAGGGTGACGGCCGCGTCGTCGTCGGCGCCAAGGAGAAGCGCCACCACACCAACGCGTGGTGGAAGGTGATGTGCCTGACCGGGGTGGACTACTTCTCCACACTGGCCTACCAGCCGAGCATCGCGTTTCTCGCCGCGGGCGCGCTGGCCCCCTTTGCGACGCTCGTGCTCATCGTCATCACGCTCTTCGGGGCCTTGCCCATGTACGGGCGCATCGCCGACATGAGCCCGCACGGCCAGGGCAGCATCCTCATCCTCGAGCGGCTGTTTCCGCGATGGAAGGGCAAGGTGCTCGTCCTCTGCCTGCTCGGGTTCGCGGCCACCGACTTCGTCATCACCATCACGCTCTCCGCCGCCGATGCGGCGGCGCACCTGGTCGAGAATCCCCTGACGCCGGCGTGGCTCGATCATCCGGCGCTCGTCACGCTGGCGCTGCTCCTGACGCTCGGGGCCATCTTCCTGCGGGGCTTTCAGGAGGCCATCACGCTGGCGGTCCTGCTCGTGGGCGGCTACCTCGTGCTCAACGGCGTGGTGCTCGGCGTGGGCATCCGGGAGATTGCGCGGCATCCCCAGCTGATCGCGAACTGGCGGGCGGCGCTGTTCGCCCAGCACGGCAACCCGCGGATGATGGCGGCGATGGCCATCATCCTCTTTCCCAAGCTCGCCCTCGGCTTATCGGGCTTCGAGACCGGCGTCGCGGTGATGCCGCTGGTCCGAGGCGACGCGACCGACACCGAGGAGCGGCCCGCCGGGCGCATCAGGAACACCAAGAAGCTGCTCTCGACGGCGGCGATCATCATGAGCGCGCTCCTGCTGACGAGCAGCTTCGTCTCCGTGCTCCTGATTCCCGCCGACGCGTTCCAGCCGGGGCATCCCGCCGACGGGCGCGCCCTCGCGTATCTGGCGCACGAATACCTGGGCAGCCGGTTCGGCACGCTGTACGACCTGAGCACCATCGGCATCCTCTGGTTCGCGGGCGCGTCCGCGATGGCGGGGCTGTTGAACCTCGTGCCGCGCTACCTGCCGAGATACGGGATGGCGCCGGAATGGGCGCGCGCCAACCGGCCGCTCGTCGCACTGTTCACGGGCATCACGCTGCTCGTCACCGTCATCTTCAAGGCCAACGTCGATGCGCAGGCGGGGGCCTACGCGACGGGCGTCCTCGTGCTCATGAGCTCCGCCGCCGTGGCCGTGGCCATCACGGCGTGGCGGCAGTCGAACCGCTGGGTGCTGTTCATCGCCATCACCGTGGTGTTCTTCTACACCAGCATCACGAACCTCTTCGAACGGCCCGAGGGTATCAAGATCGCGTCGGTCTTCATCTTGAGCATCGTCGTGATGTCGCTCGTGTCGCGTGCGCTCCGCTCGACCGAACTGCGCGTCCTCGGCGTCGAGCCGGACGGGCTGGCACAGCAGTTCATCGCGGACACGATGCACGGCGAAGCCCTGCGGATCATCGCGAACCGTCCGCGGACGGGGGCGGTCAAGGAATACGCCGACAAACTCCGCGAAGCCCAGGATCTGCATCACCTCCCGCCCGACGATCCGATTCTGTTCCTCGAGGTGCAGCCGGGCGACGCGTCGCAGTTCAGCGAGGTGTTGACGGTCCACGGGGCGTGGGTGAATGGCTTCCGGGTGCTCCGGTGCCAGAGCCCCGCCATTCCCAACGCCATTGCGGCGTTGCTGCTCCATCTCCGCGACCGCAGTGGACGCCTGCCGCACGTCTACTTCGGCTGGACCGAGGGCAACCCCATCACCTACCTGCTGCGGTTCCTGGCCTTCGGCGAGGGCGACACCGCGCCCGTGACGCGCGAAGTCCTGCGGCAGGCCGAGGCCGATCCGCTGCGCCGACCACGGGTCCACGTGGGGTGAGCCCCGATGTGGGGCGATGGCGGAAATAGTGTGCGAATGGCGACGAACGTCGCGGCGGCCTCGGTGTTATAGTGCGCGTGTTCCGGCCGGGCCAGGTTACGGGTGACGAGCGTCTCTTTGACTCCTCCGTTCCTCGACTTTCGTCTCCTGTTCAATTCGGCTCCGGGACTCTTTCTGGTCCTGACGCCGGAGCTGCAGATTGTCGCCGCGAGCGACGCCTACCTGCGCGCCACGATGACCGCCCGCGAGGCCATCGTCGGCAAATCCCTGTTCGACGTCTTCCCCGATACGCCGGGCGACCCTGACGCGACGGGCGTCCGCAATCTGCGCGCCTCGCTCGAACGGGTCGTCAGCAGCCGCGCGCCAGACGCGATGGCTGTCCAGAAGTACCCAATCCGTCGGCCGGATTCCGAAGGGGGCGGGTTCGAAGAGCGACACTGGAGCCCGTCCAACTTTCCGGTGCTCGCCGCCGACGACCACGTGGCCTACATCATCCACCGCGTCGAGGACGTCACCGAGTTC
>JBEQUD010000334.1:0-4029 GCA_040349235.1 Acidobacteriota bacterium | reverse complement strand
GGCTTGGTTGATGATGGCTTGTATGAAGAGCCGGCCATCGGTGTCGCGTGCCGCCCAGATGTTTTCGCCGTCGCGTTTGCGGCCGAGCGAGAGCACGTAGGCGCCGCGCGTCGCGGCGTTCGTGGACAGGATGTAGATATAGCACATCGAACGCAGGGTGCGCCCGGCCCGCGGGGTGCACTCGTCAGTGCTTGAGACGTTCGGCGAACTGCGACTCGAAATCCGCCGGTTGCACGCCGACCCGGCGAAGGGCCTGCTCGAACGACTGGCCGTCGCCCAGGCCCTGGAGCAGCACGCCGACTTGTGGACCGAGCATGCGCACGAGGACATCCGCGGCAATCAGGCTTTCGTCATACGCCTGCACGGCTTGCGCGTCGCTGAACTGGCCGAAGCTGCCCTGGAGTTGAGAGAAGGGAATGGGGGCGGTGGACCGGCGGAGCCGGGCCTGGGCACTGGCGGGGTCGCGTCGCTCGAAATACGACGCCAAGCCTTCGTGCAGCCACGCAGGAACGCCCCGAGGCGCCAGGCTGAAGACCATCGCGTGCGCCAACTCGTGCACGAGGATGCGGTCGAACTGTGGCAGATCTTGTGACGCGCCTCTCGTGGGGACCCTGATCTTGCCGTCAAAGGCACCGCCCGCCCACGCGGGGGCCCGTGTGATGTCACGAAACTGCTGCTCGGTGTAGAGAATGACGAAGATGCCGTCGCCAGGATAGGTGTTGAGCGCGCTCCCAATGCGCCAGTACGCGGCATCGAGGACCCCCGCGGCGCGCGTCGCGAGCGCGTCGTCCGCCTGGCCGTCGAAGGTGATGGTGAAGCGCCCGTCGTGTCGTTCGGTCAGCGTGTGGTGGATGGTGGCTTCGGCCCGCCACGCCTCGAGCCGCTTTCGCATGGCGTCGGTGCCGGGTGCGCGAGTGAGCGCACGCTCGTAGACCTGGATGGCCGCGTCGATGTCGCCCTGCTGATAGGTAAGCTGGCCGAGCAGTTCGGCTGCCTGGACGAGCCGTGGCTCGAGCTCGAGCGCCCGACCCAGCGAGACGACGGCATCCCTGTCGTGGCCGAGCAGATGGGCAGCAACCCCCGCGCCCAAGTGCGCGGCCGCATCGTTCGGGTGCTGACGGAGGGCCGAGGAGAACGCCGTCGCCGCGCGGTCGGCGTCACCGGCCTTGAGGGCGTCCCAGCCGATCTGCGCATCCGACCCAACCGGCGACTGCGCATGCAGCGGCGCCGCCAGCAGCAGGCACAACGCCGCCGCGAGCCGCGCCGGCCGCCGGCCCAACCTACCGCACCTTCGTCCGGAAGTACTCGAGGGTCTTGACGAGGCCCTCTTCGAGCGCCACCTTCGGCTCCCAGTGGAGCAGGGTTCGGGCGCGGGTGATGTCGGGCTGGCGGACTTTCGGGTCGTCGGTCGGCAGCGGCTTGTGGATGATCTTGCTGGTCGAGCCGGTCATCTTGATGATCGTCCGGGCGATCTCCGCGATGGTCATCTCGCGGGGATTCCCGATGTTGACCGGATCGTTGACGTCCGAGAGCATCAGCTTGATGATGCCGTCCACCAGGTCCGTGATGTAGGTGAAGCTGCGCGTCTGCGAGCCGTCGCCGAACACGGTGACGTCCTCGTTGCGGAGGGCCTGGGACAGGAACGCCGGCACGGCCCGCCCGTCGTTGACCCGCATACGCGGGCCGTAGGTATTGAAGATCCGGACGATCTTGGCGTCCAGGCCGTGGAAGCGGTGGTAGGCGACCGTCATGGCCTCGGCGAAGCGCTTGGCTTCGTCGTACACGCCGCGGGGACCAATCGGGTTCACGTTGCCCCAGTACGACTCCTTCTGGGGATGCTCGAGCGGGTCGCCGTACACCTCGGATGTCGAGGCGAGGACGAACCGCGCGCCCTTCGCCTTCGCGAGCCCGAGCGCCTTGTGCGTGCCGAGCGCGCCGACCTTCAGCGTCGGGATGGGCAGTTCGAGGTAGTCGATAGGGCTGGCCGGGCTCGCCCAGTGCAGGACGTAGTCCACCGGGCCGTCGATGTAGATGTAGTTGGTGACGTCGTGCTTGATGAAGCTGAAGTCGCGATTCGCCAGGTGCGAGATATTCGCCGTGTCACCCGTCAGCAGGTTGTCGATGCCGATGACCGCGTAGTCGCGGTCGAGCAGGGTTTCGGCGAGGTGCGATCCGATGAAGCCGGCGGCTCCGGTGATGACGACGCGCTTTTTCATGGTGGCTCGTGGCGGGTGGCTAGTAAGCGTGCTTGTGGAAGAACCCTTTGATCAGCGTCAGCCACATGATCTTCAGATCGAGGCGGACCGACCAGTTTTCGATGTAGTAGAGATCGTACTCGATACGTTTCTCGAGCGGGGTGTTGCCGCGCCATCCGTTGACCTGCGCCCAGCCGGTGAGCCCGGCCTTGACCTTGTGCCGCAGCATGTAGGACGGAATCTTGTGCCGGAACTGCTCGACGAAGTGGGGGCGCTCGGGGCGCGGCCCCACAATCGACATGTCGCCGCGCAGGACATTCCACAGCTGCGGCAGCTCGTCGATGTTCGAGCGGCGCAGGAAGCGGCCGAGCGGCGTGACGCGCGGATCGTCGGGCTTGGTCCAGACGGGGCCCGTCTCGCGCTCGGCGTCGTCGTACATCGAGCGGAACTTGACGATGGTGAACGGCCGGCCGTCGAGCCCCGTGCGCTCCTGCCGGAAGAGGACCGGACCGCGCGACGTCAGCCGGATGACGAGGCCGGTCAGGGCCAGCGGAATGCCGAGCGCCACCAGGCCGGTCACGGAGATGGCGATATCGAGCGCGCGCTTGACGAGGCTGTTGAACCCCTGCAGCGGCACGTCGTTGATGTCGATGATGGGAACGCCGTCCAGATCTTCGAGGCGGGCCCTGAGCGCGATGACCTGCAGGAGGTCCGGCACGACCTTGACGTCGATGCACAACCGGCTCGTGCTTTCGATGAGCTCGAGCATGCGCACGTGCTGCTCGGGCGGCAGCGCCACATAGAGGTGGTCGATGGCTTCGCGCGCCAGAATCTCCGACGCTTCGTCCACCGTGCCGAGCAGCGGCAACCCCCGGTAGCCCAGGTGGTCGCCGAGGGCCCGGTCGTCCACGAAGCCGATGATTTGGTATCCGAGCTCGCGGTGCTCGAGGATCTTGTCCGCGACGAGGCGCCCCAGTTCGCCGGACCCGGCAATCAGGATGCGCTTCATCCCCAGGCCGGCACGCCACCGCCGTTCGAGGACATCGCGGAGCAGCTCGCGCGACGCGTACGTGAGCGTCACGTTGAGGACGAGGAAGAGCGCCCAGACCCACTGTGACACCTCGAACAGCCCGCGCCCCTTGGCGGTGCTGGTGGCGAAGTAGGTCTGCGTATAGAGCGTGGCGACGATGCCGAACACTACCGTCAGCGTGGTGCCGACGAAGACGTTGAAGAAGTCGTCCACGCGCGATCGGCCGCGGCGGAGCCGGTAGAGGCCCTGCAGCTGGAAGCCGATCGGCACGAGCAGGGCTACGAACGGCGCGACAATCAGGCACTGCTCGATCGACGGCACGCCCTTTGTGACGGGGATGAGGCCGGCGTGGAACCGCAGCATGTAGGCGGCGGCGAACGCGCACGCCCCGAGGGTGGCGTCCGTCACGACGTGGAACAGGACGAGGAGCCGGTTGTGGCGCGTTACCATGCGTGGCGCGTCGCGCGCATGGTGTCTTCGACCAGCGCGACCATCGTGTCGCCGAAGCGGGTGCGGCCGAAGCCCTCGGCGTGACGGCGGATCGTGGGCGCGTCGAACGGGTGGGTGACGACGCGGCGCAGCGCGTCGGCGAACGCGTCAGGGGTCGGGTCGTTGACGAGCACGCCGGTTTGGTCCGGCAGGACGGTCTCGAGGGCCCCGCCGCGCGCGTAGGCGACGACCGGCGTGCCGCACGCCTGTGCCTCGAGCGGGGCGATGCCGAAATCCTCTTCGCCCGGCAGCATCACCACCGCGGCCCGCTGATAGAGACGACGAACGGCCTCGTCCGATTGACGGCCGAGGAAC
>JBEQUD010000326.1:0-12636 GCA_040349235.1 Acidobacteriota bacterium | reverse complement strand
TCGGACGTGGAAGCAGAAGTGCTGCCGGACGGCAAAAGCGCCGTCGTAGACAAGCTCAAGCGCGAGGGCCGCGTCGTGGCGATGGCGGGCGATGGCGTCAATGACGCACCGGCGCTCGCCTCAGCCGATGTCGGCGTTGCCATGGGCACCGGCACCGACGTGGCGATGGAAAGCGCCGGCATCACGCTCCTCGGGGGCGACCTCCGGGGGATCGTCCGCGCCCGGCGACTCAGCCGCGCGACGATGGGCAATATCCGGCAGAACCTGTTCTTTGCCTTCGCCTACAACCTGCTCGGTGTGCCTGTTGCCGCGGGCCTGCTGTATCCGGTCTTCGGTCTCCTGCTGAGCCCGATGATCGCGAGCGCGGCGATGACCTTCAGTTCCGTGTCCGTCATCACCAACGCGCTGCGCCTCCGCCGGCTGGTCTTGTAGGCTGGCGCCCGGAAAACTCCGCGGTCTGTCGCGCGCCGAACTGCTGTATCCTTCTGCAGCCAAGCGGGCCGTGTTCCGGCTGGCTGCGTCTCTTGCGAGGGATCCAAATGCGCAGATGGACAGTTCTTGCGGTCGCCGTGGCGGCGGCACTGACCGCGTCGCTCACCGCGGCGCTGATGGCGGCGGACAAGCCGGCCGGCACCCTCGAGGGTGCGGTCGCGGCGCTCGGGGCCGACCACATTACGTCGATTGAGTACGTCGGGGCCGGCAAGTGGTACCAGTTCGGCCAGGAGCCGAACCCCGAGGTGCCCGCCCCCGAATTCGACGTCGCCCGCTATACCGCGACGATCGACTACTTGCGCGCCACCAAGCACGTGGTGATGGAGAGCCGCCAGACGACCGACCCGGCGCGCCACCGCCCGCCGCCACGCGATCAGCGCGCCGACGAGTACGTCGTGGGCGACGTCTCGTGGATCATCGGGCGGCCAGGCGGGCCGGCGACAGGCCTGCCCGTGACCACCGTACCCGAGCCGAAGAACGTCGAAGAGCGCGCGATGGAAATCTGGATGACGCCGCACGGCTTCCTCCGGGCCGCGATGGAAAACCACGCCGTCTCCGTGGCCACGACCGACGGCGGCTCCGAGGTGACCTTCACGGCCGCGAAGCACAAGTACGTCGGCAAGATCAACGCGCGGAACGAGGTGCAGCGGCTCCGGACGTGGATCGACAATCCCGTGCTCGGAGACATGCTCTGCGAGGCCGCGTTCAGCGGCTACCGGGACTTCGGGGGCGTCATGTTCCCGAGCCGCCTGACCCGCACCCAGGGCGGGAAGCTGCGTCTGGACATCGACATTTCCTCGGTGAAGGCAAACCCGGAGGTCATCGTCCCCGTGCCGGAGAACATGCGCGCGGCGATGCTCGCGCCGGCCAGGATTGCCGTGGACAAGCTGGCCGAGGGCGTCTACTGGATCAAGGGCGGGCAGTGGCACAGCGTCGGGGTTGAGCAGGCGGACAAGATCGTCGTCGTCGATTCGCCGCTCGACGAGGAGCGGTCGCTCGCGACCATCGCGAAGCTGAAGGAGCTGATTCCGGGCAAGCCCGTCAAGTACCTGATCAACACGCACGCGCACTTCGACCACGCCGGCGGTTTGCGCACGTATGTGGACGAAGGTGCCACGATCGTGACGTTGCCGATGAACCAGGCGTTCTACGAACGGGCGTGGCGGGCGCCGCACACCCTGCATCCCGACCGGCTCGAGCAGTCGAAGAAGGCCGCGCACTTCGAGCAGGTCGTCAACGGCAAGCATGTCATTGGTGATGGCAAGCACCCGGTCGAGACGTACCATCAGGTCGGCACCGCCCACAACGACGCCGTCGTGATGGTTTACCTGCCCATGGACAAGATGCTGATCCAGGTGGATGCGTGGAACACGGAAGCGGTGACCGCCCCCTATCTCGACACCATCGGCGGCGAGTTCACGAACCCCTACATCGTGAACCTGTACGACAACATCCTCAGGCTCGGGCTCGATGTGCGCCAGCTCGTGCCGCTGCACGGACCGCGCACGACCACCATGGCGGAACTGCGCAAGGCCATCGTGCTCGACTGACCGCCACAGGTACTGAACACGCCGACGTAACGAAACGGAGAGGTGACACATGCCGGAGACAACCATAGCCGCGTCGCTCGGTCACGTGCTCGTGGAGGTGAACCAATTCCTCGCGGCCGACCCGGTGAAGATGTACATCGGCGGACGGTGGACGGGTGCCGTGTCCGGCAAGGCGTTCGAGACACGCGACCCAGGCACGGGCCGCGTGCTCGCGCGCGTCGCGGCCGGTGACGCCGCCGACGTCGATGCCGCGGTCTCGGCCGCCCACGAGGCGTTCCGTCGGAGCGGCTGGGCGACCATGCCGGCCAACGACCGAGCGGTCATCCTCCATCGCCTCGCGGACCTCATCGACAAGCGCAAGGACATCCTCGTGCAGCTCGAGTCGCTCGACGTGGGCAAGCCGCGCAGCCAGGCCGCCGCGTTCGACATCCCGCACACCGCGAATACCTTCCGCTACTACGCCGATCTAGCCGTGCACACCAGGCGCAGCGAGCCAATCGCCGTGTCGGGCTTCGACGCGCACACCATCCGCGTGCCCTACGGCGTGTGCGGGTTCATCTTCCCGTGGAACTTTCCGTTTCTGCTGGTCGGCTGGGGCGTCGGTCCCGCGTTGGCCGCCGGCAACACCGTCGTCATCAAGCCGGCCGAGGACACCCCGCTGTCCACGCTGTACTTCGCGAAGCTCGCGGAAGAAGCGGGCGTGCCCGCGGGCGTCGTCAACGTCGTGACCGGGCTCGGCGAAACAGCGGGTGCCGCCCTCGGGGCCCATCCGGGGCTCCAGCGCATGTCGTTCACCGGCTCGCCGGAAGTGGGCCGCCTTGTCGCCGAGGCCTGCGGCCGGAATCTCGTGCCCTGCAAGTTGGAACTGGGCGGCAAGGGCGCGGCCGTCGTGTTCGACGACGTCGATGTGCCGGCGGTCGCCGCGGCGCTGGCAGGCGCCGTGACGCTCAATGCCGGCCAGGTCTGCTGCACCGCGACGCGCTGGTTCGTGCACGAAAACATCCAGGGCGAATTCGTGCGCGCCGCGACCGCAGCGATGGCCGCGATGGAGATCGGGTACGGGGCACGCGCTGAGACCGCCCTCGGCCCCGTCGTCAGCGAGAAGCAGCGGGCCCGCGTCCTCGGCTTTCTGGACCAGGGCGTCAAGACAGGCGCGACGGTCCTGCTCGAGGGTGGCCGGGCGGACGTCAAAGGCTACGAGCAGGGCTACTATGTGAAGCCGGCGCTCCTCGGCGGCGATCCGGGCAACGTCTGCGCGCGCGAGGAGATCTTCGGCCCCGTCGCCTACGTGATGACGTTCCGCGACGAGGACAAGGCGGTCGATCTGGTCAACAGCTCGTCCTACGGGTTGGCCAATAGCGTCTGGAGCACGAACCTCGATCGCGCGACCCGTGTAGCCGAGCACCTGGTGGCGGGCAACAGCTGGATCAACGCCCACAACCTGTTCGCGCACGGCATGCCCTACGGCGGCTGCAACCTCAGCGGCTGCGGCGGCGGGGTGCTGGGGCCGGAGACCCTCTCCGACTATCTCCGCAACCAGACTGTGGCTCGCCCGCTGGGGTGACCGGGCGGGGGGCCGCTACGAGCCGGGTCCCTCACCCTCCCGCTCGCCCGGATCGCTCTTGTCCCACGGGGACGTCATGCGTGCGAGCGCGCCGAGCGCCCGCTACTGCGTAAAGAAATAGCAACGGAAGGCGTATTAAACGTAAGTGTCTCGATATCATCGGTTCTCGGGCCTCCTTCCGCTTGCGTTCGTTGCCATCCTCCTAACATCCTGCGGAAGCGTTACTTCCAGCCAAGACCAGGCGGGTGCGGCGGGACGGCCTGGCGAGCGGGGGGGCGCAGCGGGACGGGCCGTGGCCGTGCAGACCACCGCGCCCCGGCGCATTGCGCTCCCACGGCGCGTCGAGCTCGCGGGCACGCTCCTGTCGCCGGATCAGGCCCGCGTGAGCAGCGAGGTCGCCGGGGTCGTGCAGGAGGTGGTCGTCGAGCTCGGCACCGAGGTGCGCGTGGGGACGGTGCTCGTGCGCATCGGCCCGCGCGAGCTCGAACTCGCGCTCGAGCGCGCGGAAAGCGCCCTTCGCCAAGTCCAAGCCCAGCTCGGCATCGACCGCACGCAGGACAGGCAGCCGCCGCCCGACGACCAGATTGCCTCTGTCCGGCAGGCCATCGCCAACCGCGACGATGCGCGGACGGCCTATGCGAGAGCACAGCAGTTGAGCGGCCGCGGCCTCGTCTCGCAGGTGGATCGCGACACCGCCGATACGCGGCTCAAAGTCGCCGAGGCCAACTACCAGGCTGCCCTGGACACCGCCCATAGCCTCAAGGCGATGCTGCAGGACCGGCGCGCGTCGTTCGAGCTCGCCCAGAAGAAACTGATGGACGCCACCATCAAGGCGCCCGTCGCGGGGTCGGTGGCGGAGCGGCTGGTGCAGCCGGGCGAGTTCATCCGCGAGAACACGCCGGTGGTCACCATCGTGCAGATGAACCCGCTCCGGCTGAGGACCGCCGTGCAGGAGAAACACGCGGCGCTCATCAAACCCGGCCAGCCCGTGACGTTCGCCGTCGAGGCGTTCCAGGGCAAGGCCTTCCACGGCACGATCGCGTTCGTCAGCCCGGCGATCGACCAGGCGACGCGGACGTTCGTGGTCGAAGCGCTCGTGGACAACGGTAGCCGCGAGCTGAAGCCGGGGTTCTTTGCCAAGGGCGCCGTAGAGACGCATGTGGACGAAGGCGTGATGGCCGTCTCGGAGGACGCCGTCTCGACGCTCGCGGGCGCGTCCACGGTGTACGTGCTCGACGCGGGCAAGGCACGGCAGCAGCAGGTGACGCTCGGCGAACGGCGGGGCGACGTCGTCGAGGTGCTCAGCGGCCTCAAGGGCGACGAAGTGCTCGCCTCGAGCAATCTGAACCAGCTGGCGACAGGGACGAGCGTCCGGACCGGAGCGCAGCCGTGAAGCTGGCCGACGTCAGCGTCAGGAACCCCGTCTTCGCGATCATGATGGCCGCCGCCCTCATCCTGCTGGGCGGGTTCTCGTACAAGTACCTCGGCCTCGACCTGATGCCCAAGACGGACGCCGCGATTGTGACGGTGGGCGTCAACCTGCCCGGCGCGAGCGCCGAGGAAGTCGAGACGCTGCTGACCAAGCCGATCGAAGAAGCCGTCAACACGATCAGCGGCATCGACGAGCTCCGCGCCAGCTCCGACCAGGGCAACTCGCGCGTGACGATCAGCTTCAACCTGGATCGCGACATCGAGTCGGCCACTCAGGACGTCCGCGACCGGGTGGCGTCAATCCGGCAGGTCCCGCGCGATGCCACGCCGCCGAGCATCCAGAAGGAGGACCCGGACGCACAGCCCATCCTGCTGCTGCAGGTGGCGGCGCCACGGCCCGAGAAGGAACTGACGCAGATCGCCGACCTCCAGATCAAGCAGGTGCTCGAGACATTGAAGGACGTCGGGTCCATCTCGCTCGTCGGCGAGCGGCGGCGCGAGATCCAGCTGCTGCTGAACGCCGATCGCCTCAATGCCTACGGCCTCACCGTGGACCAGGTCCGGAACGCCGTCCAGAAGCAGAACGTCGAGGTGCCGGGCGGCAGTTTCGTCTCCGGGCCCGCCGAGTACGGGGTGCGGACGATGGGCCGCATCCGCGACGTCGCCGATTTCGGCCGCATCGTGGTCGCGTACCACAACGGCGCGGCCATCACGTTCGCGGACGTCGGCCGGGTCGATGACACCATCCAGGAACTGCACGTCGCCGCGCGGCTGAACGGCGTCAGCTCGCTCGGCATGTTCATCAGGAAGCAGTCCGGCACGAACACCGTGGACGTCGCCGACCGCGTGTTCGCGGCCATCGAGCGCCTCAAGACGACGCTGCCCTCCGACGTCAAGATCTTCGTCGTCAGCGACCAGTCGCGCTTCATCCGCAAGTCCTTCGAGGCCATCGAAGAACACCTCGTCTTCGGCGGCCTGCTCGCCAGCGTCGTCGTCTTCCTGTTCATCCGCAATCTCCGGGTGACGGCCATCGCCGCCCTCGCCATCCCGACCTCGATTGTCGGCACGTTCATCGTGATGCGGATGCTCGGCTTCACGCTGAACAACATGACGATGCTCGCCCTGTCGCTCGCGACCGGCATCGTCATCGACGACGCGATCGTCGTGCTCGAGAACGTCTTCAGGTTCGTCGAGGAGAAAGGCGTCACGCCCGCCGCGGCGGCCGCGGAGGCCACGGCCGAGATCGGCCTGGCGGTCATGGCGACGACCCTCTCCCTCGTCGTCATCTTCGTGCCGGTGGCCTTCATGACGGGCGAAGTGGGCCGCTACTTCTACAGTTTCGGCATCACGTCGGCGTCGGCCATTCTCATCTCCATGTTCGTGTCCTTCACGCTGACGCCGGCGCTCTGCGCCATGTGGCTGCGGCGGGAGGACGCCGCGTCCGACCACTCGACGAAGGGCAACCGGTGGTACGCGGCCATGGATCGCCGCTACGGCGCGATGCTCGAGTGGGCCCTCGCGCACCGGGCCGTCATGCTGGCGATGGCGGGCGCCGTGGTCGCGTCGGCCGTGTTGCTCTATCCGAAGGTCGGCAAAGAGCTCGTGCCCGACGACGACCAGGGCGAGTTCCAGATCACCGTCCGCCTGCCGAGCGGCACGAGCCTGGCGCGGGCGGAGGAATTCGCCGCGCCCATCGAGAAGGAGATCCGGGCGCTGCCCCATATTGCCCAGTTGCTCGCGCTGGTCAATTCGTCCGGGGCGAGCTTCAACATCGTGATGACGCCGCTCGACGAACGCAACATGTCCCAGCAGGAACTGATGCGGCGGGCGCGGGCCATGGTGCAGAAGTACAAGGGCGCCCGCATCAGCGTGTCGGGCTCGACGTCCATTTCCGGCGCCGCCCAGCGCGGCGGCGGGCCGCGCAATCGCGGTGGCAGCACCAGCGGCAATTCCCTGAACATCCTCATCCAGGGGCCGGACATCGAGCAGCTGCAGGCCCATTCCCTGAAGCTGGTCGATTTCGTGCGCGCGATCCCTGGCGTGGCGGACGCCGACACGGATTTCGAGGCCACGCAGCCAGAACTGCGCATCGACGTGGACCGCGTCCGCGCGGCCGACCTCGGCGCCTCTATCGACACCCTCGCGTCCAGCCTGCGCACCCTCGTTGGCGGGGAGGAAGTCTCCAGCTTCAAGGACGGTGACGAGCAGTACATGGTCGTGTTGCGGCTCGACGAGGCGTATCGCGACGCCGGGGCGATTGGCCGGCTGCTGATTCCGGCGGGGGACAAGACGATTCAGGTCAGCGACATCGCCCGCGTCCGTCGCGACTTCGCCCCAGCGGTGATCAATCGTTACAACCGCCAGCGGCAGATTTCCGTCAACGCCAATCTCGACGGCAGCCGGCCGCTCGGCGCCGTGCTCGCGGCGGCGCGCGCCAGGGTCGAGGACCTCCATTTGAAGCCCGGTTATCAGGCCGTCTTCGGCGGCTCGGCACGTCAGCTGAACGAGGCCTCCAGCAATTTCGTGATCGCGATTCTCCTGGCCGTGGCCTTCATCTACATGGTGCTCGCCTCGCAGTTCAACAGCTTCGTGCTGCCGCTGTCCATCATGACGTCGCTGCCGCTCAGCCTCCCGGCCGGCCTCATTGCCCTGATGGCGCTCGGGATGACGCTCAACGTCTATAGCGCCATCGGGCTGATGATGCTGTTCGGGATCGTCAAGAAGAACTCGATTCTGCAGGTGGACTACACGAACACGCTTCGGGGGCAGGGTGTCAACCGACATGACGCCATCGTCCAGGCCAACCACGTGCGCCTGCGGCCCATCCTGATGACGACCATCGCCATTGTCGCCGGCATGCTGCCGATCGCCTTCGGCCGCGGCGCCGGCGCCGGGTCGCGCGCGTCGATGGCCGTCACGATCATCGGAGGCCAGGCACTCTGTCTGGTGCTGACGCTGCTCGTGACGCCGGTGGTCTACTCGGTGTTCGACGACCTGCGCGGGTGGAGCCCGGCACGGATTGTCCGGCGGCTGTTCACGACACCCCGGAAGAAGGACGAACCCGCCCTGCCCGTAGGCTAGGCCAGGCTAAGCCAGGCCAGGTTAGATCCTGCGGTTGTGAATCCAGCTGAAGGCCATCGGCGGGCGCTCGTCGATGCTGGCCGATAATCTGTCGGCCAGGCGGCCGCAGCGTTCCGCCTGGCGGCAGAGCTCGTCCTGTGCCGTGGCTGCCGTGCCTGTCACGGCCCGCCGCCCGATGTTCCAGGTCTCGACGAGATGCCCCACGATCGACGCGTAGTCGTGCGCCGTGTACACGTGGGCGCGCTGGGCGACCGCCGCGAAGCGACCAAAGAGGTCGGGCCCCCCGCCGTCCTCCATGAGCCGCCCCGGCATGGCGATGAGTCCGCGGAGCATCGCCCGGACCGCGACGATGCCGCCTGCCGGGTCGTGGTCGAGCACCGCCTCCATCATGCGCGAGTAGAACGTGCCGTGCCGGGCCTCATCGCCGGCGATCGTTCCGCAGATCCGGGCGAGGTTCGGCTCGCCGGCCGCCCCGGCGAGTCTCGCCAGATTGCCGTGCGCCACGCAGGTGGCCCGCTCTTGAAACGCCGTGTAGACGAGCAGCCGATAGGGGTCGGCGCGGCTCTTCGGATTGAAGCCCTCGGCGATGAGGGCGTGGACCGTTCGCTCGACGGCGCGCATGTCCACGCGTCCGGTCAATCGGAGGTAGGCGTTGAGGACATCGCCGTGCCGGTTTTCCTCGGCCGTCCACCCCCGCAGCCATCGCGCCCACGGCGCGGCGCTCGTCCCCTCGTCGTCCCCGACCAGGCCGTTGAGCGACACGGAATAGAGGGGCAGGGCTTCTTCGGTCACCATGCCGCCCACGAGGGCGACGAGCAATTCGTCCGAGACGGCCTCCGCGGTCCGCCGGAAGGCGCCGACTTCTTCCTGCCAGTGCTCGCTCCCCATGTCCGGCAGGTAATCGCTCGGTTGCCAGGCACGGTCGAGTGGGGCCAGCAGGGCAAGATTGTCCGCGACAGCTGCCTCGAGCGCCCGGACGACCTCCCGGTGATCGCGAACCGCGCCGCACGGGGGGGGCACCAGGTCGGCGCGCTCCATCATGGTGTGCTTCACGCTGCCGACCCACTCGCGGCACCCGCCCGCGACCGACGCGCGGTATCGGCGGCTGGTTCGTTGAAGAGGGTACGCCGGGATCCGTTCTTCAGCAACAGCATTTGGAAGAGCCCCGTATGCCGCTCCAGGAAGGCCGCCTCGCACGACGCCAGATACAAATCCCACATCCGGATGAAGCGGTTGTCGAACCCCAGGGCGCGAACCCCCTCGAGGTGCTCGTGAAACCGTCCTCGCCAGGCGTGCAGCGTGCGCGCGTAGTGCGTGCCGTAGTTCTCCGCGTGATACATCGACAGGGACGTGCGGCGCGCGAGGGACTGCAGGATTTCCCCGACCGCCGCGAGCTCGCCTCCCGGAAAGATGTACTTCTCTATCCAGTCCGGTGTGCCGTGGTAATGCGGGAACCATTGGTCATCGACGGTGATGGTCTGGAGGAGCATCAGCCCGTCCGGCTCGAGCAGCCGATCGACGGCCGTGAAGTACTCGTCGTAGTGGTCGAGGCCGACCGCCTCGAACATCTCGATGCTGACCACTTTGTCGAACCGGCCGGTCAACTCGCGGTAGTCGGCCCGCAGCACGTCGATGCGGGACCCGGCTTCGCCGATCCGCGCCCGCCACTCCTGGACGTGCTGGTACTGCTCGTCGCTGATCGTCGTGGTCGTGACCTGGCAGCCGTAGTGCGTCGACGCCCAGACGGCGAATCCGCCCCATCCGCTGCCGATCTCGAGCACACGGTCCGTGGGCTCGAGCGCGAGTTTCCGGCAGATGCCGTCCACCTTCTGCGCCTGCGCGGCTTCGAGCGAGTCGGCCGGCGACCGAAAGTGGCCGCACGAATACATCAGGAGATCGCGGTCCAGGAACAGGCGGAAGAAGTCGTTGCCGAGGTCGTAGTGTCGATGGATGTGCCGGCGGCTCCCGTCGAGCGAGTTGTCCCGCAGGCGCCGCGCAACCGCGCCAGCCAGACGATGCAGCGCGCCCGTGACGCGGCTCTGCCCATCGAGGAGCCGGCGGTTGCGGAGCATCAGCCGCGCCAGCGGCACCAGATCCGGCGTGGTCCACTCGCCGTCCATGAAGGACTCGCCGATCCCGATGTCGCTGCCGGTCAGCGCACGCCGGAAGAACCGGTCGTCATGGACGGTCAGCGTGGCGTCCAACCCGCCGGCACCGCCGAACTGATACGTGCGATCCGGGCACTTGACGCGCAAGCGACCGCCTGCCAATCCGTCCAGGCTCGAGAGAAACGCCGCCTTGGCCCACTGCGTGATCATGCTGACCGCTCCCTCGGCGATCCGGCCCCGCCCGCCGCATACGCCGCGCGCTCGCCCACGCCGTTGTCGGTGATGCGGGGCACCACCGGCACGCCCATCCACCACAGCTTCAGCGCTTCCCAGTGAATTGCCGCAATCACCGACGCGGTCATCGCGGGATAACCGAGGAGCGCCCGTCGGATCTCGCGCGCGTTCCAGGGCCGTCGGGTGAGCGACAGCGTGGCGTCGAAGCATGTCGCCCCCGCCTTCTGGGCGCGCATGTGCACGGTCAGACGCCCGGCAGGCGGCGTGAAGGCGAACGTGTAGTCCAGGTCAGCCGGCAGGAAGGGCGACACGTACAGGGATTTCGCGGCGGTCGCGCGAAACGTCAGCGAGCCCGATGTCGGGCGCAGCCAGTAGGTGTGGGATCCGCCCACCGTATTGTTCACTTCGGCCATCACGGTCTGCAGCTGCCCGCTGCCATCGAAGCAGTAGAAGAACGAGACAGGGTTGAAGCAGTGGCCGAGATAGCGCAGGTGGGTCAAGACGAAGATCGGTCCGTCTGGCAGGGCGATGCCTTCGCGGGCCGCATCGACCGCGAGGCGTTGCCGAAGCGGTCCGGCCGGATCGCCCAGGTGATCCCGATCGTCGAAGCTCGCCCAGTTCCAGCGGTTGTAGCTCGTCAGCCGGCACGCGCGCATCAGTTCCGGCACGCGATCGACGTCGAGCAGCGCCATGAACAGCGGGTACGTGAATGTATGCCGGACGGGGGAGAGCCGCCGATGGCGCAGCGTCCCGACGAACAGCCCTGGTTCGATCACCACTCGACCCCGAGCGCGCGCGCGACCCTGATGGCGGAATTCAAGCCGTCCTCGTGGAAGCCGTAGGACCAGTAGGCCCCGCAGTAGTGCGTGCGGTTGACGCCGCTCACCTCGGGCCACCGGCGTTGGGCGTCGATTGCCGCGCGTGTGTAGAGCGGATGGCGGTAGACGAGCCGCCGGAGTACGCGCCGCTCGTCCACGTGGCCGTCAGGATTGAGCGTCACGCAGTACTGCTCCGTCGTCGTCAGGCGCTGGAGGCGGTTGAGGTCGTAGGTCACCATGGGTGGCCTTCCGGCGTCCGCCGCCAGCAGGTAGTTCCAGGATGCGCGCGCACGCGGGCGCACGGGCAGCACGGACGCGTCCGTGTGCAGCCACGCCACGTTGGTCGTGGTCGTGAAGCCCGCGAAGACGGCGCGCTCGCGGTCGCTCGCGTCGGCGAGCAGCGGCAGAACTTGATCGCCATGGCACGCGAACACGACCTCGTCGAACGTCATCGATGGGCGATCGTGGAAAGCGATCGTCACCGCCCGTTCACCCCGCCGCACGCTCTCAATCTCGACGCCTGTGTGGATCGCTCCTTCCAGTGGCGCCGTGAGGCCGGGAATGTACGTGTGGCTGCCGCCGGCCACCACCTTCCACGTCGGCTGCGCGCGCACGGCGAGGAGTCCGTGGTTCTGGAAGAAGCGGACGAGCGTGAGCGCCGGAAACGACCCGATGGCGTCCGGCGAGGCGGACCAGATAGCCGATGCCATCGGAAACAGATACTGACGCGTGAACGCCTCGCCGAAGCGGCGTGATTCCAGAAAATCGCTGAGCGTCAGGCACGCCGCGTCCGGATTGGCGAGCAGGGCAGGCGCCTCGCGGTTGAAGCGCAGGATGTCGCGAAGCAGCGAGAAGTGCGCGGGCCTCAGCAGATTCCGGCGTTCGGCAAAGAAACCGTTGGCGCCGCGGCTGCTGTACTCGAGGCCGCTCCGGCGGCACGAGACCGCGAAGGACATATCCGAGTCGCGGGTCAGCACGCCGAGTTCGTTGAACAGCCGCACCAGGTTGGGATACGTCCGGTTGTTGTGTACGAGGAACCCCGTATCGAGGGGCAGGCTCCCGTTCGGCCCGTCAACGACGACCGTGTGGGTGTGGCCGCCGAGGCGACGCTCGCGTTCGAAGATGTGAACCCGGTGGCGCCGGCTGAGGAGGTACGCGGCAGCGAGCCCGGAAATGCCCGACCCGATGACCGCCACCGTCTTCATGGTGGTTCAGGAATACCAGTACGGTGACGCGCATGTCAATGTTTTGTCCATGACAAGTAATTGACACGTTCAGGGCCCTCGGATAGGCTGGGCCTCGCGGGGTCATTCAGGAGGCCGGGCCGTTATGGGACACACGATCAAGCTCGCGGCGGC
>JBEQUD010000322.1:0-4662 GCA_040349235.1 Acidobacteriota bacterium | reverse complement strand
ACAGGCGCGCGACGTGCGCGACGCCCGCGTCTCGCTGACGCGGCTCGAGGAAGGCTGGGTCATTACACGGGCGGAGATCGGGGCACCTGGCGCCCGCTGACGCCTGCCGTGGCCGCTCGGGCAGGGCGCAGTGCCGACAGGCCAATCGCCGGGGCCAGTAGAAGGCGCGCCGCCGGGCCGCCCCCGCGCACGCGACGTCGCTACGCGACTGGGTCGGTGCCCGGTTCTGTGCCGGGTCCAGCGCCCGTGTCGCCACCCGGCTCGGCGTCCGGCTCTTCCTTTTCGACCAGGCGCGCCACCGACACGACGCGGTCGTCGCCCTCGATGTCGATGAGGCGCACGCCCTGTGTCGCACGGCCGATGGCGCGCACGTCGGTCGTCTGCATCCGCAGGATCATGCCCTGCTGCGTGATCACGAGCAGCTCGTCGCCGCTCTGGACGTAGGCCACACCGACGACCTGACCGTTACGTTCGCTCGTCGCGATGTTGATGATGCCGACGCCGCCGCGCGACTGCACGCGGTACTCCTCGATTTCGGTCCGCTTGCCGTAGCCGTGCTCGGTGACGGTCAGGAGCGCCCCGCCCGGGCGCACGACCTCCATGGCGACGACGTAGTCGCCGTCCCGGAGGGTGATACCCCGCACGCCGTAGGCCGTCCGTCCCATCGCCCGCACGTCACTGCCAGGGAAGCGGATCGCCATGCCGTCCCTGGTGCCGATGAAGATTTCCCCGTCGCCCTCGGTGACCTGCACGGCAATCACCGCGTCGCCTTCTTCGATCCCCATGGCGATGATGCCACCCGACCGCGGGTTGCTGAAGGCGGAGAGCGCCGTCTTCTTCACGACGCCGCGGCGCGAGCCCATCATCACGAAGCGCGTGTCGTCGAATTCCTTGACGGCGAGCAGCGCCGCGATCTTCTCGCCTGCCTCCATTGACACGAGGTTGGCGATGGACTTGCCCTTGCCGCCAGGCCCGACATCGGGCACCTCGTGGACCTTGAGCCAGTAGGCACGCCCCCGATCCGAGAAGATCATGATGTAGGCGTGCGTGGACGCGACAAAGACGTGCTCGACGAAATCCTCGTCGCGGGTCCGCATGCCGATGCGCCCCTTGCCGCCGCGGCGCTGGTTGCGGTAGGTCGAGATGGCGGTCCGCTTGATGTAGCCCGTGTTGCTGACCGTGATGGCCATGTCTTCTTCGGCGATCAGGTCCTCGATGTTGATATCCCCGGCCTCGCCCTCGATGATCTCGGTGCGCCGATCGTCGCCGTACGTGTCGCGCACCGCCTTCAGCTCGTCCACGATAATCTGCATCAGCAGGCGCTCGCTGGCCAGGATCGCGCGCAGCCGTTCGATGGTCTTGAGCAGGTCCGCGAGCTCGTCGAGGATCTTCTGGCGTTCGAGGCCGGTCAGCCGCTGCAGCTGCATGTCGAGGATGGCCTGCGCCTGGATCTGGCTGAGGCCAAACGTGGACATCAGGCCCTCGCGCGCCTCCCCGACCGTCTTGGATTCGCGGATGAGGGTGATGACGGCGTCCAGGTGATCGAGGGCGATCTTGAGGCCCTCGAGGATGTGGTAGCGGGCCTCGGCCTTGCGCAGCTCGAATTCCGTCCGGCGGCGGACCACGTCCCGGCGGAATTCGACGAAGCTCTCGACGAGCTCGAGCAGGTTCATCACCTTCGGCCGCCCGCCCACGATGGCGAGCATGATGATGCCGAAGCTGGTCTGGAGCGGCGTGTGCTTGTAGAGGTTGTTGAGGATGACCTCGGGGACCTCGCCGCGCTTCAGCTCCACGACGATGCGCATGCCGTCGCGGTCCGATTCGTCGCGCAGGTCGGAGATGCCCTCGATGACTTTCTCGCGTACGAGATCGGCGATGCGCTCGATGAGCTTCGCCTTGTTCACCTGGTACGGAATCTCGGTGAAGACGATGGACGAGCGGTCGGCCTTCTTCTGCGCCTCGACGGTGTGCTTCGCGCGCATCAGGATGGAGCCGCGGCCCGTCATGTACGCCTGCATGGCGCCGCCGCGGCCCACCAGGTAGCCCCCCGTCGGGAAGTCCGGGCCGGGGACAATCTTCATGAGCTGCCGCAGCTTGTCGGCGCGGGTCAGCACAACGTCCGAGGCGGCCAGGTGCGTGTTCTCGATGACCCAGATGCAGCCGTCCACGACCTCGCGCAGGTTGTGCGGCGGGACATTGGTGGCCATGCCGACAGCGATCCCCGCCGAGCCGTTGACCAGGAGGTTGGGGAACGGCGTGGGGAGCACCGTCGGTTCTTCGGTGGTCTCGTCGTAGTTGGGGACGAAATCGACGGTTTCCTTGTCGAGGTCCGCCATCATGTCGTCCGCGAGCGCCTCGAGCCGCGCCTCGGTATACCGCATCGCGGCGGGCGGGTCCCCGTCGATCGATCCGAAGTTGCCCTGGCCGTCCACGAGCGGACTCCGCATGTTGAAGTCCTGCGCCATGCGGACGAGCGTGTCGTAGATCGACGCGTCGCCGTGGGGATGGAAGTTGCCCATCACCTCGCCGACGATCTTGGCGCACTTGCGGTACCCCCGCGTGGACGCCAGGCCCATCGTCTTCATGCCGTAGAGCACGCGGCGGTGCGCCGGCTTCAGGCCGTCACGGGCATCAGGAAGGGCTCGTCCGATGATTACGCTCATGGCGTAATCCATGTACGAGCGCTTCATTTCATCTTCGATGTTGACCGGGACGAGGGCGGGGACGAGGTCGCTCATAGGAGGTGTGTTGGTGCCTGGACTCGTGGGTGCAACAGTGCTCGGTGCCTTGCCACGCTAGACGTCGAGGTTCTTGACGTCCAGCGCGTTGTCCTCGATGAACTTGCGCCGGGGTTCGACCTGGTCGCCCATCAGCGTGGTGAACATCAGGTCGGCCTCGGTGTGGTCTTCGGCACGGACCTGGAGGAGCGTGCGGACGGTGGGGTCCATGGTGGTCTCCCACAACTGATCCGGGTTCATCTCGCCTAGGCCCTTGTACCGGTTGATGGCCACGCCCTTCTTGCCGGCCGCGATGAAGAACTCCACGAGCTCGTCGAGCGAGCGCAGCGTCACGTCCGGCGTCTTGTCCTTCTTCGGCGGCGGCGCTCCGTCGGTCGCCTCTTCCTGCGCGTCCGCCTGCGCGTCCGCGCCGGCCGACACGATGATGTCGCCGCTCAAGGACGGGATGTCCCGGCGGTTGGCGAGCAGCGTCCGGTATTCCGCCGTGGTCACGAAATCCACGCCAATCGTGTGCTGCCGGGGGTAGCCGCTCGAGCGGTCCTCGACGAACAGCGAATAGCGATTGTGCTCTTCGTCGCGGCGGACGCCGACGGCACACGTCGTGGTGGTCAGGGTGTGGGCGAGCTCGTCGAGCCGGTCCTTGTCGGCGAAGTAGTCGCGATCCGCCCCGGACGCGACGAGCGCCTCGACGATGGCGCGCGGGTGCCCACGGCGCTCGACGACCTGCAGCAGCTTCTGGTGCGCGATGACGCGGTGCAGAAGCTTTTCGAGCTCGGGGCCGGACACTTCCGTGCCCGAGGCCGGGATTCGGACGACGCGGGCCTCGGCGGCCCGCTTGATGAGGAACGCGTCGAGTTCGCGCTCGTCCTTGATGTAGGTCTCGCTCTTCCCGCGCTTGGCGCGGAAAAGCGGCGGCTGCGCGATGTAGACGTAGCCGTTCTCGATGATCTTCGGCAGCTGCCGGTAGAAGAACGTGAGCAGCAGCGTGCGGATGTGCGAGCCGTCCACGTCCGCATCCGTCATGATGATGATGCGGTGATAGCGCAGCTTCGCGATGTCGAAGTCCTCGGCGCCGATACCGCAGCCGAGCGCGGCGATCATCGTGCGGATTGCGTCGCTCCCGAGCATCTTGTCGAAGCGAGCCTTCTCGACGTTGAGAATCTTGCCTTTGAGCGGCAGGATGGCCTGGAAGCGCCGGTCGCGTCCCTGCTTGGCCGAGCCGCCGGCCGACTCGCCCTCGACGATGTAGAGCTCGCTCTGCGCCGGATCGCGCTCCTGGCAGTCCGCCAGTTTGCCGGGCAGCGAGCTGCTGTCGAGGGCGCCCTTCCGGCGGACGAGATCGCGGGCCTTCCGCGCGGCCTCGCGGGCCCGCGCGGCGTCGATCGCTTTGCCCACGACGCGGCGCGCAACAGCGGGGTTTTCTTCGAGGTAGGCGCCCAGCCTGTCGTTGAGGATGGCTTCGACAATCCCCTTCACTTCGGTGTTGCCGAGCTTGGTCTTGGTCTGGCCCTCGAACTGCGGCCGGGGAATCTTGACGCTGATGACCGCTGTCAGCCCCTCGCGGATGTCGTCCCCGGTGACGCTTTCTTTCAGGTCCTTGGCGAGGTTGTTCTTCGTGGCGTAGGAGTTGATTGTCCGCGTCAAGGCCGCACGGAACCCGGACAGGTGCGTGCCGCCTTCGTGGGTGTTGATGTTGTTCGCGAACGAATACACGTTCTCGGCGTAACCGTCGTTCCACTGCATCGCGATTTCGACGTCGATGCCTTCCCTCTCGCCGTGCATGTTGATGGGCGGGTCGTTGACGACCGCCTTGTTCGTGTTCAGGTGCGTCACGAAGGACACGATGCCGCCCTCGTAGTGGAACTTGTGCGCCTTGCCGTCGCGCTCGTCTTCGAGCGTGATGAGCACGCCGCCGTTCAGGAAG
>JBEQUD010000313.1:0-10228 GCA_040349235.1 Acidobacteriota bacterium | reverse complement strand
ATGAGGACGCGCTGACGCATCCCGCCGGAGAACTGGTGTGGGTAGTCCCGGAGCCGCGAACGCGCTGACGGAATCCTGACCGCGTCGAGCAACTCGACGGCGCGGTTGGTCGCATCCGCGCCCCGTGCCCGTCCGTGCACCGCAAGCGCCTCGATGATGTGGGCGCCAACGGAAAGAACAGGGTCGAGGGCGGCCATCGGCTCCTGGAAGATGAGGGCCATCTCCGCGCCACGCACGCGGCATATGTCCTGTTCGCTGAGTGCCAGCAGGTCTCGGCCGGCGAGCCAGACCTGCCCGGATGCCACGCGGCCGGGTGGCTGAACCAGCCTCATCAGAGAGAGCGCGGTCACGGACTTCCCACTTCCCGACTCGCCGACCAGGCCCAGCGTTTCCCCGCGTCGCACCTCGAAGCTGACGTCGTCCACCGCCGGTACGGGCCCGTCGGGTCGATCGAACACGGTGGTCAGATGCTCGACGCGGAGCAGGCGGTCCGTCACGCGATCTCCTGGTGCTCGCCGAATACCGCGCGCAGGATGTTCGCAATCTCGCCCACGGTCGCGTGCGCTTCGACGGCGGCGATGATCGGCGGCATGAGATTCGTACCGTCGCGCGCGGCCCGTTCTACCGCGTCCATGGCGCCCTGCCACAGATCGGCGCGTCTCGTCGCGCGCAGCGCCGACAGGCGCCCCACCTGCCGGGATTCGATATCCGGATCCACGCGGAAGGCCGGAAGGGCCGTCGCGGATTCGACGAAGCGGTTGACACCCACGACGACGGCGCGGCCGGTGTCGATGGCCTGCTGGGCCAGGTAAGCCGACTCCTGTATCTCCCGCTGGACGAGGCCCGTTTCGATGGCGACGAGGGGGCCTCCGATGCGGTCGATGCGGGCGAGCAGGGCTGCTGCGCCGTCCTCGATCATGTTCGTCAAGTGCTCGATGGCGTACGACCCGGCGACCGGGTCCACGGTGCTCACCACGCCCGTTTCCCTGGCGATGATCTGCTGCGTGCGCAGCGCCACACGTGCGGACTCCTCGGTGGGCAGTCCCAACGCCTCGTCGCCGCCGTTACAGTGGAGCGACTGGGTCCCGCCGAGGACGGCGGCCAGCGCCTGCAGGGCGACGCGGACCACGTTGTTGGCGGGCTGTTGGGCGGTAAGTGTGCTGCCGGCCGTCTGCGTGTGGAAGCGCAGTTGTTGGGCCCGGAGAGTCGCGGCGCCGAATTGGTCGCGCATGATGCGCGCCCACAGCCGGCGCGCGGCGCGGAACTTGGCCACCTCCTCGAGGAAATCGTTGTGCGCGCCGAAGAAGAACGACAGACGCTCTCCGACGTGGTTGACGTCGAGCCCACTCTCGATCGCGGCCTGCACGTAGGCGCGGGCATGCGCGAAGGTGAACCCCACTTCCTGGACCGCGGTCGCGCCGGCTTCGCGGATGTGATAGCCGCTGATCGAGATCGGATTCCAGCGAGGCAACTCGCGCTCGCAGTAGGAGAAGATATCGGTCGCCAGCCGCAGCGCCGGTCCCGGAGGATAGATATAGGTGCCGCGGGCGACGTATTCCTTCAGGATGTCGTTCTGGAGCGTGCCCGCGAGCGCCTGCGGCGCCACGCCCTGCCGCCGGGCAACCACCACGTAGAGCGCGAGCAGGACGATAGCCGTGGCGTTGATCGTCATCGACGTCGAGACGCGATCGAGGGGAATGCCCTCGAACAGCGCCGTCATGTCGTCGATGGAGCTAATCGATACCCCCACGCGGCCCACCTCGCCCGCGGCGAGCGGATGGTCCGCGTCGTAGCCGATCTGCGTCGGCAGATCGAAGGCGACGCTGAGCCCGGTGACGCCCTGCGCGAGAAGGTAGCGATAGCGCGCGTTCGATTCTTCCGCGCTGGCGAACCCGGCGTATTGGCGCATCGTCCACAGCCGGTCGCGATACATGCCGGGATGGATGCCGCGCGTGAAGGGAAAGGCGCCGGGCTCGCCAAGGTCGGTTGCGGGCGTCCAGCCCGCCAGGTCGTCGGGGGTGCGCGTGTTGCCCACGATTGCAGGATTGTATCCGACGATAGATGCCATCGCCCCGTAACTCCTTGACAGTTTGGCGACTGTGGGCTTAACCTCGGAACAGACCTTCAAGACTTATTCGAGGCCCCCGTGTCCGTTCACCGTCCAGGTGGCGGCTTCGGGAAAGGTGCCCCGGTATCCGACCCCGGCGGCGTAGGAGGAGCAGGATGGACGACGTCGTGAACCGGTTCGCCAGAGAGCTTGCCGACGCGATTGCCGCTGCGGTCGCCGACAATCCCCAAGTTGAAGCGTGCCGGGAGAAGGCGCGTGCCGCGGGGTTTGAAATGAAGGTGACGCTCGAGGCCATCGTTGGCTTCGTCAGCCGATCCGCGCAGACCGGCGCGATGACGAAGGTCGCTGCTCCGGCGCGCGTCGTGCCGCCGCGTCGCAACTTCGAGGTGACCGCAAACGACCGGCGCTTCCTTCGGTCGCTGCGGATTGCCGCGGACGAAACGGCTGAACCGGTCGAGTAACCGGAGGGCGGGCCTGACGGCTCGCCCCGTCCCGTCTTAGTCTTTCGACCTCAGTCTTTCGACTGTCCGCCCTTCTTGACTTGGGCCTGCGCGGCCACGCGCTTGGACGCTTCGGCGGCCGCCTCAGGGTCGAGGTAGTAGCGGTCGAGCGGCTGGAGCCGGTCGTCCAGCTCGTACACCAGCGGAATCCCCGTCGGAATGTTCAGCTCGAGGACGTCGGCCTCCGACATCTTGTCGAGGTGCATGACCAGTGCGCGCAGGCTGTTGCCGTGCGCGGCAATCACGACGCGCTCGCCGTTGCGCACGGACGGCGCAATCACGTCCGTCCAGTACGGCACCACGCGCGCCACAGTGTCCTTGAGCGATTCGGTCAGCGGCTGGTCGCTGCGGCGCAGGTTCGCGTAGCGCCTGTCGTGGGCCGGGTCGCGCGGGTCGCCCTCGGCGAGCGGGGGTGGCGGGGTGTCGTAGCTCCTCCGCCAGATCTTGACCTGCGCTTCACCGTATTGCGCCGTGGTCTCCGCCTTGTTCAGCCCCTGCAGGTTGCCGTAGTGCCGCTCGTTGAGGCGCCAGTCCTTGACGACCGGAATCCAGAGCAGGTCGAGCGCATCGAGCGCGATCCACAACGTGCGGATGGCGCGCTTCAGTAGCGACGCATACGCCCGGTCGAAGACGTATCCGCCGTCGCGCAGCAGGCGGCCTGCTTCCTCCGCTTCGCGCCGCCCCTTTTCGGCGAGATCGACGTCCGTCCAGCCGGTGAAGCGGTTTTCCTGGTTCCAGGTGCTCTCGCCGTGGCGGAGCAGGACGAGCTTCTGCATGGTGTGCTCCTGCCTACGGGCGAATCTTCGTCCGTCCGGCGAACTGCGCGGTCCCGCCCAGCTCTTCTTCGATGCGAAGCAACTGGTTGTACTTGGCGACGCGGTCGGTACGGCTTGCCGAGCCGGTCTTGATCTGGCCGGCGGCCGTGCCCACGGCGAGGTCGGCAATCTTCGTGTCTTCGGTTTCTCCTGACCGGTGCGAGATGATCGTGCCGTAGTTCGCGTCCGCAGCCATCTTGACGGCGTCGAGCGTTTCGGTGACCGTCCCAATCTGGTTGAGCTTCACCAGAAGCGCGTTGCCCACACCGTCCGCGATACCGCGTTTCAGGATTTCCGGGTTCGTCACGAATACGTCGTCGCCGACGAGTTGGACACGCCCGCCGAGTTCGCGCGTCAGCAATTGCCAGCCTTCCCAGTCCCCCTCGGCCAGTCCGTCCTCGATCGAGATGATGGGGTATTGACGCAGCCAATCCTGATAGAGCTGGACCATCTGCTCGGACGTCCGGTTCGGCTCGCCGGACTTCTTGAACGTGTACGTGCCGCCGCCCGCCCACAATTCGCTCGAAGCCACGTCGAGCGCGATGTACACGTTGTCGCCGGCCTTCATGCCGGTCTTGGCAATGGCCTCGAGAACAACCTCGATCGCCTCGCGATTGGATTTCAGGTTCGGCGCAAACCCGCCTTCGTCGCCGACGCCCGTGGATTGTCCGCGCGCCTTGAGGATGCCGCGCAGCGCGTGGAAGATTTCCGCCCCGGCGCGCAGGGCCTCGCCGAACGAGGACGCGCCGACCGGCATCACCATGAACTCCTGGAAATCGACGCTCGTGTCCGCGTGCGCACCGCCGTTGAGGATGTTCATCATCGGGGTGGGTAGCGTAAAGCGGTCGGTGCCGTAGAGCGCCCCGAGATGCCGGTAGAGCGGCAGGCCCGCGGCCGCCGCGCCTGCCCGGACGGCGGCCATCGAGACGCCGAGCAGCGCATTGGCACCCAGCCGGCTCTTTGTCGGCGTCCCGTCGAGGGCGATGAGCGCGTCGTCCAGCGCGCGCTGCGTGGCGAATTCGCGGCCGACGAGCGCGCTCGCAATCTCGCCGTTGATGTTCGCGACCGCCTTGCGCACGCCCTTGCCGCCGTAGCGTGCGGCGTCGCCGTCACGCAGCCCGAGGGCCTCCCGCACGCCGGTCGATGCGCCCGAGGGCACCGCCGCGCGTCCGGCCCCGCCGGCGATGGTGACGTCGGCCTCGATTGTCGGATTGCCGCGGGAATCGAGAATCTCCCGGCCGTGTACGTGTGTGATCTTCACGTTGCCCTCCCATTGACGACTGCCGCGAGACAGACGAACACTATCCCCCAGACCCGCGGCGGTCGGCTTCGGCTTCGAATTCGAGCGCCGCCTCGCTGAGGGGACCGATGAGTGGTTCGTCGTCCGGCGTGACGACGACCACGCCCGAGTCGGTGACCACGTGGCGCTTGCGGTCCTCGGCCGGGTTGTAGCCGATGAGCGCGCCGCGCGGGATCAGCACATCGCGGTCCACGATCGCCCGGCGGATGCGGGCGTGGCGTCCGACGCGCACGCCCGGCATCAGGATGCACTGTTCGATGTGCGAGAAGCTGTGGACGCGGACATTCGGGCAGAGCACGCTGCCGTAGATGCTGCTCCCCGATACGATGCAGCCCGGCGAGATGACCGAGTCCAGGGCCTGGCCGCATCGGCGGCCGATTTCGGCGAACACGAACTTCGCCGGCGGCGCCTGCGGCTGGTAGGTGCGGAGCGGCCACTCTGGATCGTACAGGTTGAATTCCGGGTTGACCTGGCACAAGTCCATGTTGGCGTCGAAATAGGCGTCGAGCGTCCCGATGTCGCGCCAGTATTTCGAGGCCTTCTTGTTCTCGTCGTAGAAGCGGTGCGCGTAGACCGGCACCTCGTGGATCGCCGACGGGATGATGTCCTTGCCGAAGTCGTGCGCCGTCGGGCGCTTGGCGTCCGCTTCGAGCGCCTGGACCAGGAATTCGGTCGTGAACACATAGACGCCCATGGACGCGAGCGCGAAGCCGGGGGACCCCGGAATGGGCGTCGGACGGGACGGCTTCTCCTCGAAGCCTGTCACGCGCTCTTCGTCGTTGACCGCCACAACGCCGAACCGGCTGGCTTCGGCGATGGGCACCTCGATGGTGGCCAGCGTGACGGCGGCGCCGCGTTCCTGGTGGGCCCGGAGCATGCGCGCGTAGTCCATCTTGTAGACGTGGTCGCCCGCCAGCACGATGAGGTAGCGGGGGTTCTCGCTCATGATCGAGTAGAGGTTCTGGTACACGGCATCGGCCGTGCCCTGGTACCAATGCTCGCTCACGCGCTTCTGCGGGGGGAGAATCTCGACGAACTCGCCGAGTTCCTCGGACACGACGTTCCACCCCATGCGGATGTGCCGGTTGAGCGACAGCGACTTGTACTGCGTGGCGATGAAGATGCGCCGCAGCCCGGAGTTGATGCAGTTGCTCAGGACGAAGTCGATGATGCGGTAGGGCCCGCCGAAGTACACGGCCGGCTTCGCGCGCTGTTTGGTCAGCGGGTGCAACCGCTCGCCGGCGCCGCCAGCGAGCACGATGACCAAGCTGTCGTCGAGCGGCGCTGGCACAGGCTCAGCTCTTTCTGAGAAGGACGCGGGCTGGCGCCCCGTCCGAACCGACGACCCGTAGAGGCAGGCACAGCATGTCGTAGATGCCAGGATCCACGTCGCGGAGGTTGAGGCCTTCGATCACGATCGCCCCACCCCCGAGGAGCACATGGTGGGCTGGCGCACCGGGCTTCTTGAATTCCTCGACGGTCAGGTAGTCCACGCCAACCACCTTGATGCCGTGGGCGATGAGGTGTTCGGCCCCCGATGCCGTGACGCCGACGTAGTCCTGGTGGAAGTCCGGCGAGCCCCAGAGCCGGGAGTTCGACGTCTTGAACAGCACCCGAAGGTCGTCCGAGAGGTCGATGTCGGCCAGCTCGTCCGCGCCGATGCCCGCGCGCGAGGTGATTTCGATGACGCGGGTCCGGCCGAGCAGCATCTCGAGCGGTAGTGCGTCGGCGCCGGGGGCGTCGTCGAAGAAGTGGCGCGGCGCATCGACGTGCGTGCCGGCGTGCGCGCTCATGTGCAGTGTCGAGACGTTCGAGCTGTCGCCGCGGGCGATGCGCTTGACGGCCTCGAGCGCAAAGGGCGTGTTCCCTGGATAGGTCGGAAGATTGGCGTCGAGAGGAACCGTCACGTCGATGAGCTTCATGAGACCAGGGGAGCCTGAATCATAGCATACGGTCCAGGGGCTGAAGTGCTGGCGCGACAATGGTTTGACTTGGATTGCTGCGGCCGCCTATGATTGGCTGTTCTTGACGCCCTGATATGGAGGAGCAGGCTCTATGACTCGTCGTTGGCAAGCATGTGCACTGGCCGTCACCATCGCGATCGTGGGTTCGGCCACGCTCTTTGCGCAGAAGAAAGAAGAGAAGCGGGACGGCGCCCAGAAGAAAGAAATTCAGCTCGCCGTCAAGCTGGCCGACGACGTAGCCGCGGGGCAGCCTGCCACCAACGATCTGGGTCTGGCCTGGGCCCACGAGGACTTCATGAAGGCCGCCGGGAACAAGGACTATGTTCCCTTTACCGTCACGCTGGACCCGTCGAAATTCTCCGGCTCCAACCTGGTGCTCTACTGGCGCGTGGTGGCGAAGGCGGCGGCCGCGCCGACGCCCGCCGCACCCGCCGTGCCCGCCGGCAAGAAGGACGGCAAAGACAGCAAGGATAGTAAGGATAGTAAGGATGCGGCCCCCAAGTCCGCGTACGAAGACGTCAGCTTCTTGCCGTTGACGCCAGCCGCCGCGCAGCGGGTCAGCCGGTCCTTCACCGTGCCGGCCGGCGCCTACGACGTCTTCGTGGTGGCGAAAGAAGCGACCCCGAACCAGAAGAACGCGCCGGCGGCCAAGGTCTCCGTGATCAAGGAGACGGTGACCGTGCCGGACTTCTGGAACGGCGACCTGAACACCAGCTCCCTCATCATGGCCCAGCGCATCGACCCGCTCCCGACGCCGCTCACGCAGCAGCAGCAGGTCGAGCGGCCCTACGCCATGGGGCAGATGGAAATCGTCCCCGCGGTGGACACGAAGTTCTCGAAGAAGGCCGAGCTATCCACCTTCATGCTCATCTACAATCCGAAGACCGACAGCGGCAGCAAACCGGATGTCAGCGTGGAATACAACTTCTACGTGAAGAGCGGCGGCACCGAGAAATTCTTCAACAAGACGAACCCGCAGAACCTCAACCGGCAGACGCTGCCCCCGGATTTCGACACGAACGCGGGACACCAGCTGCAGACCGGACAGGCCGTTCCGCTGGCGTCGTTCCCAGAGGGTGACTACCGGCTCGAAATCAAGGTGACCGACAAGATCGCGAACAAATCGATTACACGGGACGTGAATTTCACCGTTACGGCGTCCTAGTTCGTCAACGACCGGGGGGCACCGGCCCCCGGAGACACGAGATGCGAAGCTGCTCCAGGATGATCGCGGCAGCGGTCGGCGGTCTGGTGCTTCTGCCCCTGACCGCCGCGGCGCAGTCCATGCCCTCCCAGGTGACGCGCGTCGCCTCGCTGCCGTCGGGATCCATCGCCGGCGTCGTGCAGGACGAGCAGGGTGCGCCAATCCCTGGCGCCATGGTGTCGGCGTTCGGCGCCACCATGTCCATGGCGGTCACGGATCGCATCGGCCGGTTCGAACTCCGCAGCCTGTCTCCCGGCCCGTATCTCGTCCGGGCTCACGTCAGCGGGTATGTGGGCGCGAAGGGGCGAATCGTGGAGGTGCGGTCGAGCTTGCGCACCGCGTCCTCGATTGCCCTTCGCCATCTCCACGCCAACCCGATTGTGCCGCTGTCGGCCACCCTTCCCGTCGTCGCGGCCGGGTTCGGTACGACCGCTGACGCTTCGGCGGCTGCCCCCGCATCCGCGGCGGCGCCGTCAGCGGGCGATACGCAGTCGGACGCTTCGACGGACGACGACCATGGCGAAGTAGCCTGGCGCCTTCGGCACCTCCGTCGGGGTGTGTTGCGCGACGTCGTGTTACCCACCCGGGCATTCACCGACGATACGTTCCAGGACGCGCGGGTACCCGGCCTCTTCGCCGCGGCCGCGCGGTCGGCCGGTTTCGCCACCAATATCCTTGCCGGTATGCCCTTCTCGGGGCAGGTGAATCTGCTGACGACCGGCTCGTTCGACTCGCCGCAGCAATTGTTCGATGCGGCCAGTCTGCCTCGCGGCATCGCGGATTTCTCACTGAAGGCACCGGCGGGCGACCGCGCGGACTGGACGATGCGTGGGGCCCTGACGGAAGGGGACCTGGCGTCCTGGTACGTCGCGGGCACCTACGCACGCCGCGCTCCCGGGCGGCACCGTTACGACCTTGGCCTCTCCTACAGCACGCAGCGCTACGACTACAGCACACAGCGCTACGACGGCGGCAACCCGGCGGCGCTGCGCAGCGTGACGGGAGGCAGCCGCAACGTGGGCAGCGTGTCCGCGTTCGACACGTTCGCGCTCACGTCCACCCTCGCGGTGACCTACGGCGCGCGCTTCTCGCGCTACGACTATCTTGCCGATGTCGGCAGCGGCCTCTCGAGCCCGCGGGTCGGGCTTGCGTTCTCCCCGGGCGACGTCTGGCGTGTGATGATGCTGGCGTCCAGCCGCGCGCTCGCTCCCGGCGCCGAGGAGTTCCTCCCGCCGACGGATGTGGGCTTGTGGCTGCCGCCGCAGCGCACGTTCTCCTCGCTCGTCGAAGGCCGGGCCCTGCAGCCCGAGCGGACCAATCACATCGCCGTGGAGACAGAACGCGACTTCGGGGCGGCCACCGTGTCGATGCGTCTGTTCCGCCAGCGTGTGTCGGACCAGCTCGTCACGCTGTTCGGCCTCGGCGCTCCGGGTGTCGCTGCTGCCGAGCTCGGCCATTACTTCGTCGCCAACGGCGGCGACGTGGACGCAACAGGCTGGAGCGCCGGCATCCGCACTGCCACGACGTCGAGACTCCATGGCTCGGTGGAATACTCCATGACGAACGCACGCTGGGCCCGTGCCGCGACCGACACCGCGTATCTGCTCCTCGTCGCGCCCTCCGTCGTGCCGGCGACGATGGACCGCGTGCATGCCCTCTCGACCTCGGTCGAAACCAATCTGACGGAGACGTCCACGCGGATATTCCTGACGTACCGCGTGACGAGCTCTGGCAGCGCCGTCACGGACCGACCCGCCTACGACTCGCGCTTCGACGTCCAGGTCCACCAATCCCTGCCGTTCATGGACTTCAGCACCGCCCGCTGGGAGATGCTGTTCGCGGTCCGGAACACCTTTCGAGATGCCAGCGCCGAGTCGTCCGTGTACGACGAACTGCTCGTCTCGAAGCCCCCAAAGCGCATCGTCGGCGGGCTTTCGGTCCGGTTCTGACCGCGCCGACAGATCCAACCAATTGGATCTGATTCACGGTATAAACTTTCGGTCTAGGAAGCCTTCGCCATAGGCTCCAAAAAAAGTCCCCCGTCTTCATATACTTAGCCTCTCGTGCTAGCTCCGATCCGCGCCGGGAATTTCGTCTCGTCTGGTCCGGTCCCGACCGAACGCGCGGAACCGCGATGGCGGGTCTGGGGGCGTTCGGCGTTTGCCCTGGCTGTGGTGCTGCTTCTCGCGGGTCTGGGCATCGCCAATATTGCGTTGCACGGGAAGTGGCACGAGGTCGAAGACGGGGCATTCTGGGGGGCGCGGCCCGAGGGGATTGTGGCGGTCGAGGTGCTCGCGGGGTCGCCTGCCGCGCGCGCCGGCATCACGCCGGGCGACTTGCTCCTGGCGATCAACGGCGAGCCGGTCCAGACCCGCGC
>JBEQUD010000312.1:0-8276 GCA_040349235.1 Acidobacteriota bacterium | reverse complement strand
CCATCGTGGCGGCGCTGGTCGGCGCGGTGGCCCTGCTCTCGGATTGGGCGCGGCGCGGCATGTGGTGGGGCGGGGGGCCGGGTCGTCGCGACGACGGTCGGGATGACGGTCGGGATGACCGCGGCAACGCGCTCACGGGCGTGCTCCTCTTCGTCCTCTGGCTCGTCGCGATTACGCTCGCGCCGCTCCTCGCCCAGGCGCTCGCCATGATGGTGTCGCGACGCCGCGAATATCTCGCGGACGCGTCAGGGGCGGAGCTCACACGGAATCCGCTGGGTCTGGCGCGCGCGCTCGAGAAGATCGAGGGCGCGGTCGCCCCGACGCGCGCCATCGGACGGGGTGCGGCACATCTGTGCATCGCCGATCCGCTCGGACGGGCGATGAACCTGCGCGAAGGATTCTGGTCGGACATGTTCGCCAGCCATCCGCCGATGGCGGCGCGCATCGCGGCCCTGAAGGCCATGGCGTTCCAGAACGACCCCACGTAGCGCCGCCGACGATTGGTCTTCGCAACGTCGTCGCGTTGTGGGAAGCTGTGGCCATGGCCATCGACCGTCAGGGCACGGGCTTGTCGCTGTTGCGGATTTTTCTGGGCGTCTTCTTCATCTGTCAGGGGCTCGGCAAGGTCCGGTGGTTTCTCGATGCGTCGCCGCTCCTCGTGCAGCTCACGAACTGGGAACACGCGGCGCCCGCAGGAACCTTCAGCGCGAAGTACCTGCACGCCGTCATTCCCTACGCAGGGCTCTTCGCGCGGTTGGTGCCGCTCGGCGAGATCGGCTCTGGGTTGGCCATGCTGGCCGGGTTCTGGACGCGCCTCTTCGCCTTCGTCGCGTTCCTGATGGTGCTGAACTTCCACCTCGCGAGCGGCGCCGTCTTCAGGTATGGCTTTCTGTCGAACGGCTTCGGGTTGCCGGTGCTCGGTGGGACCCTGGCCCTGGCGCTGGGGGCTGTGCGCCTGCCGTGGAGCATGACCAAGTAACGGCGACGGCTCGGCGCGGCCGTCAGTGGACGCGCTTGTTCCAGTCGTTCGACCGTCCGCCGGAGTAGACGTCGAACCGCTTCCGCGCCCGGTTCAGCCGCCACCGCGTCAGCCGGTACTTGAATTCGAGCAGCGGGTTGATGCGGCTGCCCTTCAGGTAGAGGTACGCGACGGCGATCCCGCCGAGGTGTGTGGCATTCGCGACCCCGCCTTCTGCTCCGGTGACGGACGCGTACAACGCCACCGCGCCCATGATGAGGACGAAGATCCGCACCGGAATCGGGAACACGAAGTACATGTAGATCTGCCGGTCGGGGAAATAGAGCGCGTACGCGAGGAGCAACCCGTAAATCGCACCAGAGGCGCCGATGATGCTCGCCCCGTACAGCTGGCGGCAGACGTCGAACGGCAGCAGCGAGAAGAGGACCGTGAGGATGCCCGCGCCGATGCCGGTCACGAAATAGAAGCGGACGAAGAAGCGCGTGCCCCACCGCCGCTCGAGGTCCGTGCCGAACATCCACAGCGCGAGCATGTTGAAGAGGATGTGGAACAGCCCGCCGTGCAGGAACATGTACGTCACGAGCTGCCACACCCAGAAGCGGCGCATGACGAGGAACGGGACGAGGCCGAATGTATCGGCGAGCGAGGGCCTCAGCAGCTGCAGCACGAACACCGCGACGTTCGCGCCGATGATGGCCTTGAGGGCCGGGGACAGCGGCCCCGGGCCGAAGGAGACGGACGACGTGTACGGCGACGGACGTCGGGCCATGGGACAGCGAGGATCGTACTACAGTCAGGTCCGCCCGCTCGGCGCCGGCCGTGCCAGTTTGGCGCCCAGCGCGCCGAGCGCCTCGTCGAATTCCTCGATCCGCAGCAGCTTGGCGGCGCCCATCAAGGCCGCCATGCCGCCCACGATCGCGGCACCGAGTCGGCCGGCGCGCAGGACGAACTGGTGCCCCGGGACGGCGCCCGCGAGCGCGTGCTCGATGCCCCAGGCCACGGCGCCCATCAGCGCGGCGGCGGCCGCGACCCGTGCAAGCGTGGCCGCGAGCCGCGCGCCATCGATACCGCCAAGACGGCGCCTCAGCAGCAGGACCAGCGCGGTGCCATCGACCAGTGCGGCGATGGATGTGCCGAGCGCAAGGCCCCCGAAGCCCATGATCGGCACGAAGGACAGGCTCAGGATGATGTTCGCCGCGATGGCGGCCATGCTCACCGCGACCGACACGCGGCTCTGCCCAAGCGCGTAGAACGTCGGCGAGACGATGCGGGCGGCCGAATAGCCGACGAGCCCGACCGCATACAGCCGCAGGGCCGCCGCGGTCGCCGCGGTGTCCGCCGGGCTGAAGCGCCCGTGCTCGAACAGCAGCTCGATGATCGGGCGCGCCAGCACGAACAGCCCGACGGTGGCCGGGATGTTGAGCATCAACATCATGGCGAGGCCCCGCGAGACGGTCGCGCGGATGCCGTCAACGTCCCCGACCGCCGCGTGCCTCGAGACCGCCGGGAGCACGGCCGTCGCGATCGACACGCCGAACAGCCCAATCGGCAGGTACATCAGACGGAAGGCGTAGGTCAGCCACGACACGGCCCCGGTGCCTTGGCTGGTCGCCAGCAGCGTGTTGA
The DNA here is from genome assembly GCA_040349235.1 of Acidobacteriota bacterium. Taxonomy (GTDB): domain Bacteria; phylum Acidobacteriota; class Vicinamibacteria; order Vicinamibacterales; family CAVVIG01; genus JBEQUD01. The sequence goes on along the minus strand of JBEQUD010000312.1, from coordinate 5,671 downwards.
CGAAGATGTTCACCTGCGTGGCGGCCAGCCCGATCGTGCCGGGGCCCATCAGCAGCACCACATCGCGCAGACCTTTGTCGGTCGGGTCGAGGACCGCCTCGTACCGAAAGCCCTCCTTGCGGAGCGAGGGCCACTGGACGGCAATCTGGCCGAGGCCGCCAATGAGCGCCGCCAGCGCGATGCCCATGATGCGCGGCTGTCCGAACGCCGGCATCAGCGGGACGAGCACGCCCGCACACACGAGCGTCGCGACATTGAACATGGCCGGCGACAGTGCCGGAAGAAAATAGTGATGGAGCGAGTTGAGCATGCCCATGGCGACGGCCGCGACGGCCACCATGGGCAGAAAGGGCAGCACGATGCGCGTGAGGCGGACGGTCAGCTCCAGCTTGCCCGGCACGCGCGCGAAGCCGCCGGCATAGAGCGAGACGAGCGGCCCGGCGAACACCACGCCGAGCACGACGAGCGCCAGCGTGACGACCAGCAGCGCGTTCAGGACGTTGTTGCCCAGGCGCCACCCCGAGGTTTTGCCGTGGAGGGTGAGGTGGCGGGTGAACGCCGGTACGAACGCCGCGCTCATCACGCCCTCGGCGAACAGGTCCCTGACGAGGTTCGGAATGCGAAACGCGACGACGAACGCGTCCATTTCGTTGCCCGCCCCGAACAGCCCCGCGAGCACCTGGTCGCGCGCGAGGCCGAGGACGCGGCTGGCCAGCGTCGCGGCGCCGGTCAGCCCCGCCGAGCGCGCGAGCCGCAGGCCGATGGGTTGTGTGGTCGAGGCTGTGGGTGCCACCGGTGCGGCGGGGTCAGGCGCCCGCGCCGGTCAGCTTCTGGCGCACAAGTTCGTTGACGGCCTTGCCGTCAACCGTCTGGCCCGCCAGCTTCGCCATCGCCGCCTTCATCACCCGGCCCATGTCCTTGGCGGACGTCGCGCCGGTCTCGGCGATAGCCGCGAGGACGGCGTGTTCGAGCGCGGCTGGATCGGCGGACGGCGGCAAATAGGATTCGAGGACATGGAGCTCCGCGGCTTCCTTGCTCGCGAGATCCTCCCGGCCGCCCTTGCTGAACTGCTCCATCGAATCCTTGCGCTGCTTGACGAGGGAGGCGACCACCTGCTTCGACTCCCCGTCGTCGAGCGCGCGGCCGCGCTCGATTTCCCGATTCATCAGCGCCGCCTTGAGCATCCGGAGCGTGCCCAGGCGAAGCTGATCTTTCGCGCGCATCGCGTCGGTGATGGCTGCGCTGATGTCCTCGATAAACGTCATAGGAACTACTGAGAGGGACGAGGTGCGGCCTGATCGACCGGCACCGGGACGGCCGGTGTCAGCGGCTGGACCACCATCCCCGGTCGCGGCGCGCCAGTCGGGGACGTGATGCTCGGGACGAACGCGGGCGGCGCCTGTGGGTCCACGACCACCGGTTGGGCGGCCCCCTGCGGATTGGCCACCGGCGGCTGGGAGAACGTTTGAAAGATCGCGCCCCGTGCCGGCGGCGCGATGCTCGGGCCGGCCTGTGTCGGGTCGTCGTCCGCGTGCGGCTGGGCCTGGCCGGGCGCCGGTGGTTGGAACCCCGGCTGCGGGAACCCCTGTTGCTGGAACCCCGGCTGTTGGAACGAAGGCTGTTGGAACGCGGCCGAAGCCGGGGGCGCAGCGGGCGCGCGCGGGGCCGGGGCCGTCGGCATCACCATGATGCGGTCGAACCGGGACAGGTGTGGCGCATCCGTCGCGCGGCGTGCGGCCATGTAGCCACCGACGGTTCGCAGCAGGATGTCCAGCACCTCTTCCTCGGGCGCGGACTGGAACTGGAGCGTGAGGGGCCCGCCCGGGATACGCTCGGCGTTGACGATCTTTGTCTGGCCGATGCGCGCCCACTCGGCGAGGATCTGCCGGACCGTCGCATTCGTCGCGGTCAGCGTGACGTGGCCGTCTTCGAGGGCAAGGGCGACCTCGGCGGTCGCGGGCCCGCCGCCGGCCAGCAGGAACGAGAGGCCAAGTACGAGCACCTTCAGGGTGGGCATGACCTGCAGCCAGTATACCCGCCTGTCGCTATTTGTTCCGGAAATACTCGATGACCTGCTGGAGAATATCGTCGAGGTTGTGGCGTGGGCGATAGCCGATGAGCCCGGCGATTTTTGTCAGGTCCGGCACGCGGCGCGGCATGTCCTCGAACCCCGACTCGTACGCCTTGTCGTAGGGGACGAGCGTGATGGACGAGGTCGAGCCCGTCAGCACCCGCACCCGCTCGGCGAGCGTCAGCATGGACACTTCCTCGGTGTTGCCGATGTTGATCACCTCGCCGATGGCCTTCGGTTCGACGACCAGCTTGAGCAGGGCGCCGACGATGTCGGCCACGTGGCCGAACGAACGCGTTTGCGTCCCGTCGCCGAACACCGTGATGGGTTCGCCCGCCAGCGCCTGGCGCACGAAGTTCGGGATGACCATCCCGTATTGGCCGGTCTGGCGCGGCCCCACCGTGTTGAAGAAGCGCACGATGATGACCGGGAGCTTGCGCTCCTTCCAATAAGCCAGGGCCAGGAACTCGTCGATCGCCTTGCTGCACGCGTAGGCCCAGCGGTGCTTGGGCGTCGGGCCCATCACCAGGTCGGAATCCTCCCGGAACGGGACGTCCTCGCTCTTGCCGTACACCTCGGAAGTCGAGGCGATGACGACGAGCTTCTTCTTCTTGTTCGCGTGCTTCAGGACGACTTCGGTGCCGTGGACGTTCGTCTCGATCGTCCGCACCGGCTGTTCGACGATGAGCTTCACGCCGACCGCGGCCGCGAAGTGGAAGACGACGTCGCTGCGGTCGATGAGCTCGGCGAGCAGCGGCTCGTTGTCCACCGTGTCGATGTAGTACTCGAATCCCTTGCGGCCCTTGAGATGCGCGATGTTCTCGAAGGAGCCCGTCGATAGGTCGTCGATGATGAGCACCTGATGACCGGCCGCCAGGAGCGCTTCGGAAAGATGGGATCCGATGAATCCGGCTCCGCCGGTAATGAGCGCACGCACGTATTCAGTCCTTCCGTAGGAGATGTGCCGACTGGATCCGCAGGGACGCGGCGACCGCGTCCACGTCTTCGTCGCCGAGGCCCGGGTAGAGCGGCAGCGACAGGACATCGTCGCACGCGCGCGCGGCGATCGGGCAGTCCGCGGGGTTGGTGCCGGCCAGGGCCGGCTGGCGTGGAATGGGCACGGGATAGTGGATGAGTGTCTCGACGCCGTCCGCGGCGAGCGCCGATTGCAGCGCGGCGCGCGCCACCCGCGCCGCGCGCACGACGAAGAGATGGTAGACGTGGCCCGCGTCGCATTCGACCGGTAGCGTGACGCCGTCAATGCCGCCCAAGAGGCGCCGATACCGCGCCGCGATCGCCCGGCGCCGCTCCGTCCACCCGCGCAGGCGCGTCAGCCGCGCGCGAAGGATGGCCGCCTGCATCTCGTCGAGGCGCGAGTTCACCCCGGCTTCGTCGTGGTGGTAGCGGCTGCTCTGGCCGCCGTTTCTGAGGCGCTTCACGCGGTCGGCCAAGGCCGGGTCGCTCGTGATGACGGCGCCGCCGTCCCCGAGCGCGCCCAGGTTCTTCGTCGGGTAGAAGCTGAAGGCCCCTGCCACGCCGACCGTGCCAACGGGGCGCCCGTTGGCCGTTGCGAGGTGGGCCTGGCAGCAGTCTTCCACGATGGGGAGGTGGTGGCGCGCGGCCACCTGTTCGAGCGCCGTCATGTCGGCGGCCTGGCCGTACAGGTGCACCGGAAGGATGGCCTTGGTGCGCGAGCTGACGGCCCGTGCGATGCCGGCCGGGTCGAGCGTGAGGCGCACCGGATCGATGTCCACGAACACCGGCCGCGCACCCGTCATCATGATTGCCAGGGCCGTGTAGGCCGCCGACAGGGGCGTCGTGATGACCTCGTCGCCCGGGCCGATGCCGAGCGCCCGAAGCACGATGGCGATGGCGTCGGTACCGGTCCCGACGCCCACGGCGTGGGCCGCACCCGCTGCCGCGGCGAACTCCGCTTCGAACGCCGCGACTTCGGGGCCGAGCACGAACCAGCCGCTGGCGATGACCCGGTCGATGGCGGCCTTGATGTCCGCGGCGTCTTCGCCGGGGACGAGTGCGTTGAACGGCACGCGGCGCGCCGTCATGCCGGCCCCGCCGCGGGTGCATCCACGTAGCGGTCGAAGCACGCACGGTAGAACGCGATCGTGCGCGCGAGGCCTTCGCGCATCGTCACGGTCGGTGTCCAGCCGGTCGTGGCCTTGAACTTCGACGAGTCCGCGTAGAAGCTGCCGATATCGATGACCTTCTTCTCCGGCGGCCACTCGACGTACTCGACGCGGCCCGACCCGGCCACCTCGACGAGCAGGCTCGTCAGCTCGCGGTGGCTGAGCGGCTCGTCGCCACCGACATTGAACACTTCGCCGTTACACACGTCCATGGCCCCGGCCCGCAGGCACGCATCGGCCGCGTCGTCCACATAGACGAAATCGCGCAGCTGCGAGCCGTCGCCGTAGATGGACAGCGTCTTGTCCTCGATCGCCAGGCGGATGAACCACGCGATGAAGCCCTGGCGGTTGTGTTTGAGCAGCTGCCGCGGCCCGTAGACGTTGGTCAGCCGCAGCGAACACGCCCGGACGTTGAACACGTTGTTGTAGAGCAGATGGTAGTACTCGCCGGCGGCCTTGTTGACCCCGTTGACGTCGGTCGGGCGCACCAGGTGGCTTTCGTTGACCGGCAGCGAATCGGGGCGCCCGTACACCTGGCGCGTGCCCGAGAACACGACCTTGACGCCCGGGTTGTGGTGCCGGCACGCCTCGAGCATGGTCAGCTGGCTGCGACAGTTGATCTCGAGATCCGTGTACGGGTCGAGCATGCTGTCGATGTGGCTGACCTGGCCGGCGAGGTTGAAGATGACCGCCTGGCCCTGGACGAGGTAGTTCATCGTGGACTGCTGGCGGATGTCCGCGATGTTCACCCGCACCTGGTCCGCAATACCGTCGATGTTGAAGAGGTTGCCCCCGTAGGCCGGGATCAGGGAATCGACGAGCAGCACCTCGGCGCCGAGATCGACGAGCCGCCGCGCGAGGTTGCTCCCGATGAAGCCGAGGCCGCCGGTGACGAGCACTTTGCGTCCCCGGTAGAAATCGCGGTAGTCGGTGCTCACGAATGCGGACCGGACGGGGAGATGGAGTCGGCGGCGTCGGCGCCGCGGCGGCGCGCGGACGCCGCGGCCTGTCCGGACTGGCGGAGGACGACGAGGGCGAGCCAGAGCCGCATCACGTCGATGCCGGTCTTGAAGATGCGCCGGAAGTTGAAGAACTGCGATCGCCCGAACGCGCGATGGTAGTGATGGACCGGCACCTCGGCGATGCGGAAGCCCGCGTCGTGGATTTTCTTCATCAGCTCGAGGCAGATGACGCCGCTCGTCTTCTCGAGGTGCACGCGCTCGAAAATCGTGCGCCGCAGCAGGCGGAAGTCGCAATCGACGTCGCGCACGCGCAAGCCGAAGAGCACCTTCACGACATGGTGATAGACGCGGCCGATCACGATGCGGTGCCAGGGGTCCGACCGGCTGATCTTGTAGCCGTTCACGAGATCGACGTCCGGCCCCATCCGCGCCCAGAGGGCGCCGAGCTCCGACGGATCGTACTGGGCGTCGCCGTCCGTATAGAAGACGAGATC
>JBEQUD010000311.1:0-5422 GCA_040349235.1 Acidobacteriota bacterium | reverse complement strand
GGGTCTGGTGCAGAACGGCATCCTGCTGCAGACGGGCGAGACCCTGGCCCAGGTGCAGAACCGCGTGCTCGGGACCGCGACCACCGGCCAGCTCTTCACCAACCAACCAGGCTACGCCGTGGTCGGGTTGCGGGCAGGCTTCGACCTCACGCCACAAGTCGGCGTGGCAGTCATGGCGGAGAACCTCGGGGACGTGAACTACCGGCACTATGGCTCGGGCGTCGATGCGCCGGGCGCGAACGTGCTGGTGCGTCTGCGAATCCGGTACTAGTGGGACGAATTCCTCCTCACGGGATGGAGGACAGGACAGATCGGCGCCGCGTCAGCGCGGCGCCGACAACGTGATGACGGCAACGAGCACGTGGTCGTCGCGGCGGCCGCCGTCGGCCGCCACGGCGTGCTCCCAGAGATACCCGACATCGGTCGAGAGCGCCGGGGAAAAGCGGCGACTCAGGCCGGAAGAGAGTCGATTCCGGTCGAATCCGCGTGAAGGGCCCTGCTGCGTGTCGTCCATCGTGAGCATGACCTCGTCATAGGCGTAGAGACTCCACCGTCGCGATTTGTCGATGGGGCGCTGTCCCCGTCCAAGCAGCCGGAGTCGGTGTGACGCACCGTCCCAGGGCGTCAGCCATCGCTGTTCGAGCCGAAACCGGAGCGATGCGGTCCAGCCCGCCGCAGTCGCCGCCGGGGCTATCTGCACCTGCTGCCAGGTCCGCTGCTCGTGTCGAATCCCGGTGCCCAGCGTGCGGGGGACCCAGGCATAGCCGCCCCAGATGGTGGTGCGCGGCCCTACCACCCGACCGACGGCGCCCCGGACGATCGTGAGACCCAATTCCGACGCGTCCTCCATGAATCGGGGCTGGACCTCGACGTGCGTGCGCCACCGGTCGCCGAGCGCCCCCAGCGCCAGGAACTGCACCCACGCCTGTCCGTCGGGATCGTCCTGCGCCGAGGCGCGGCCCGGGTGGAGCAGCAAGAATGTGACGCACAGCAGCCAGCTCGGCCATCGAGGAGTCGCCCTGGCGTTCCGAGCACGAGGTATCTGCGAGATGGCGTTCTCTTTGGAATGACTGAACATCGACAGGTAGTGATGCATAGCGTTCGAGCAACCGGCGAGACGCACAGGTCCCGCGAGAACACGACAATGACGGGTATCATCCGGACGAGATTCGGCCGTGCCGTGGCGCACGGGAACACACGACGTCCGGGGTGGCGGCTATACGTGGGGTGGCTAGAAACTGGGAGGGCCGCGGTCGAACAGCGGGCTGGAATCGCTGACCGCATCGAAGGACGGGAGGGTCGATACGACACCGCCGAGATCGTCGGCTGGTGGGATGACTCGCGGCGGATCGGGCAGGATGGCTGGCGCCGACTCGACGCCGGCCCGGTCGCGTGCCCCCGTTGCAGTGAGGTCACCCGGTGGAGCGGACGGCGGATCGACGCGGGCAACCACCTCGTCGGCGTCCGACGAAGACGCGCGGGGTGACCAGTGCCGGTGCAGTCCCGTTCGGGTGAGACGCACGAACGTATCGCGGCCGTCCTCCTTCGGGAGAACGAATGCGCACAAGGTCGCCATGGCGACCAGGCACGTCATCACCGCGAACGAGCCAGACTTCACGCCGCGCATCGAATTCGGTGTCCGCGATGATATGACAATCGCGCGCGGACGGTCAAAGCTGTGCGCGCTGCCCATCGGGATCGATCTACCGCGCGGCCGAGGCCTGCGCCACGCGTACGCCCGAGCCGGACGCGGACGACTCGTAATAGCGGACGAACCGCTTCGGCTCCATCGCGTCGTACTGCTTCAGATTCATCGCCCAGCGATAGCCGATCGGTTGATACCACACCTCGGCTTCCACGTGGAATGGCCCCTGTGCGCCGTTTGTCGCAACCGAGTAGCGGATGGTATCCCCGCCGGCGCTGAAGTCAGCGTCGTTCTCCGCTTCGCCGTGCACGGCAATCTCCGCACCCGCCGACCGCTTGTCGAAACCGGCCGGCAGCAAGCGGTTGTCCTTGGCGAAGCGCAACGCCGTCAACAATCCGGTGGTCGGCTTGCCGTCGGGCCCCACCATGATGTCCTCGTAGATCTGCACCTGATCCGGCCGCGTGATCTGGCGGTAGTGCGGCTCGTACGTCATCGCATCGGCGTCGTTGTCGTTGCCTTCGATGGAACCATCCGCCTTCAATGCGCCGGATTCGAACACGGCCTTGCCGTTGCCGTCCTTCACGGTGACATGCAGCCATACGCGGCGCGAAGGATAGGCGGTCGGCAGTTTGTGGCCGCCCAGGTTCTCCACGGCAATGTCTGCATCCAGGCGGCCGTCGCGCACCTGGACGTCCTTGATCGCGACTCGTGCCGCTTCCGATTGCAGATGCCGCACGGTGCGGTTCGCCGCCGCATCCAGGTCATTCGGAGGAACCGGTACGGAGAGCTCATTGCGGAATTTGCCGAGCAGCCGCTGCATGAAGAAGTTCCCGCCAACGAACGTGTGGCGGGCAAAGCCGCTGCGCGGCTCGCCGAACACCGACGTAATCGGCACGTCTTCGTTCACCGGCGGCATGTGGCAGTTCTGGCAGCTCTTCGTCTCCTTGTACGCGCTGTGGACCCATTCCTGATACGGCACCTGCTCGGGAAATTCGCCGATCACCTTGCCGGTGGCATCCAAGGCCGATGTCAGCAGCGTGTGGCACGTCGCACACAGCTCGGACGATTGAATCACCTTGCTCTGGTCCGGTTGGAACTTCACCGAACTCTTCATGATCGTCGCGTGGCCCTTGTCGGTTTCGTACGGACCATACTCGTGCCGCTCGCCGTACTTCGTCTTCTCGTCGATCTTGAACCCGCCCACGAAGCTCGCGCGCGTACCGAGGCCCTCGCCGGTAATCTGGTGACAGACCGAGCAGGACACGCCGTCGTCCGACATCTTGTCCAGCGGGTTGCTCCTGTCCGGAGGCAAGTGCGCGAATACCTGCCCTTCGCCGCCCGCGAGCTTCGATTCGTAGCGCATCATCGGCATGTGGCAAATGGTGCACTCATCCTGAATCAGCTTCTCGGCCATCGGGTGGTCGGTGATCTCGCGGCGCACGCCCGCCATCCAATACGGATCGCGTCCGGAGTTGCCCATCATGCTGGTGCGCCAGGCGAGGCCAATCGAGATATCTTCGCCGGTGGAAGTCGTGATCCCGTTGTGGCAGGCCACGCAGCGGTCCGACGTCTGGAAATGAACGTCGGTCTTCTTCTTTCCCGCGCCCTGGCCGGACGGTGTCAGCGTCAACTGAAGTCCCACGAACACGGCCACGAAAAGAATGGAGGGCGTCATGCGTCGCTTCATGGTCGCCTTCCTATCTCCAACCGTCCAGGAATCCGCCGTCAAACCAGTCCCACAGCAGGTAGGACATCACTGCCGCGGATCGGTTCGGCCGGTTGTTCGTCGGAATGTTCCAGCCAATGTTCGCGCGGATGTGCTGACGCTTGCTGAGCGTCACCTGCATCTCCGGCACCACGCTCCAATTCGTCGAGGAGCCCGTGTAGTAGTCGCGATCCGCAATCACTTCCACCATGGGCGTCCACGAGCGTCCCAACCCCCCGTCCTGGTAGAACGACTTGCCCAACGCGGTCCGCCAGAACGCCGCCGTGACGGCGCCCGTGTCACGACGCGTGGGCACCTCCACGCCTGTCTGGAACTGCACGAAGGCGCTGTGCGGCAACAGTTGCGCGTAGACGAGGTAGGGCTCGAGGATGGTGACGCCGGTGCCGTGGCCGCTCTTGGCGTTGCCGGTCGGGAAATTCACCTCGCCCGAGGCGCTGACCATGGAGCCGCGCTTGGGATTCACCAACAACACGCGCTTCAGTTCCGCGCTGACGTCTCCGAAGCCCCCGTCCCAGGTGCCAACGTCGTTGCGCAGGAACGTGAACGGAATGCGTGTTTCGAAGTTCGTCCGGGCGCCGAAGCGCTTCTCGAAGACCAACTCCTGCCCCACTTCGCCCGACTTTCTGTCGATGCTGGTCGTCACCACCGTTTCGTTCTCCGGGAACGCCTTTTCGGTGATCAACGGGCGCGGCAGGTTGAAGTTGCCCAGGGGCCACTTGGGCTCCGTGCACAAGCTGCGCAGGTAACCGACCACCTTGTCGATCTGGTCGGGCGTCAACTGATCCCTGAACGAGGGCATGATCTCGGAGAACCCACGTGCCCTGCCGCCGTTGGTGATGATCGACTTCCACTGCACATTGGCTTCGGGAGTGGACGTGGGGCAATCCGAGAAGTCGGGGAACGTCGCGGGCTTCTCGAAGCCAGCCAGGTTGTCGGTCTGGCCCTTGCCGTCCGGTCCATGGCAGGACACGCACCCGGCCTGGAATATCTCCTTGCCGGTGTCGAGCTTGAGTGTGCTCTGTGCGCTGGGGCCGACGACCCAGAGAGAGAGCATCGCGCCCAATGGAATCGCAAGGCACAAGCCCCGTTGCGCGGGCGAGCGCCGGGCCAACACTGAACGACGTCCAACAAGCGATTGCGGCCCAGCGAGCCACTGGGAAGGGGAACGCTCCGTGTCTTGCATGTCGCGCGGTGGATTCAGAAGGTCACATCCTAACAGATCTCCTTATCAACGCACGCCGGCCCGCTCAACGCGCTCGGCACGTTGAACCTGGGCGGCCCGCGACGCGCAAGACGACGGGTTCGACTCGCAGCCCCGGCTCACACCTCTGGGCCGCCTGTCGGTATGCCAGGGGGCGCCAGAGGTGTGCGTAGTGGCTGATGAGACCTCCCGAAAGCCGGCTGTCGTCTACTTCGCGGCACCGACAGGCTGACGCTTCTCCACGATGGGCGCGGTGCCGGTTCTGGCCGGGGGAACCGCCGTGGACCGCGTCGCCGCCAGCAGTGACGCGGCGTCGCCGACCCAGGTGTCTTCGAAGAAGGTCACTTGACCACTAGCCAGGTCGTGCATCCCAGCGATGAGGGCCACCCGCCCCGCTTCGATGAGCTCCGCGAGTACAGAACTCCGGGTCACGATGGTCCGGACGGAGCGCCGTACGTTCAGCTCGGCGACGCGCTGCACGAACCCCAGGTTCTTCGACGTCCGCTCCGCGGCATCGAGTGTCACGTTCTCTTCGTAGACGGCCGGCTGGATCTTCGCGAGCAGTTCGGTGAGATTGCCGATCTCGACGTGGTCGCAGGCGCCCTTGATCGCGCCGCACCCGGTATGGCCCAGCACGGCGACGAGACGGGATCCGGCCACCTTGCACGCGAACTCCAGGCTGCCGATGATGTCCGTGTTCACCACGTTGCCGGCAATACGGATCGAGAAGATGTCGCCGAGTCCCTGGTCGAAGACCAGTTCGGCCGACGTCCGGCTGTCGATGCAGCTGACGAGGGTGGCAAACGGCCACTGGCCGTCGCGCGTCTCGTTGGCCTGCTGGAGCAGGTTC
>JBEQUD010000250.1:0-4718 GCA_040349235.1 Acidobacteriota bacterium | reverse complement strand
GCGGAGCGCCCTGCGCCCAGGCCGCCCGGGCCCCGAGCCCCAGGACCAGGCCCACGCCCAGCACCGCCACCACCCCTCGCTGTCGTGCACGTGTCATCACACAAACCTCCGGTCTGGCCGCGAAAGAGAACCGCGATAGTTTACGCCCGAACCGCGGTTCTGCCCAGGGGGCCGCGACAGGTGTGGTCCGATGCCGCAGCACTCGCTGGGCATCGCACGAGGACGCCGGCGTCACCGGCGCCGGTGTGCAGACAGCTGTGGGGCCCAGGCGCTGGAACGTGATAGATTCCCGGGCGGAAACGAGGGGTCTTCATGTCCAAGAGATTGACGGCGGGGCTGGTACTGCTGGCGGGGGGCATCGCCCTGGCGGGGGCCATCGCCTTCGCCGCGGCGCGCGAACCCGCCGTCCCCGGGGCGGCGCAGGCTGCGGCTGCGCGCGTGGCGATCGATGCCGACGACATCGGCGGGGTTGTCGTCAGTGCACGGGGGCCCGAAGCCGGCGTCTGGGTGATTGCCGAAACGCACGACCTGCCGACGACGTTCCGTAAGATCGTGGTGACCGACGGCAGTGGGCGCTACGTCCTGCCGGACCTGCCCCGTGCGACCTACGACGTCTGGGTGCGCGGATACGGCCTCGTGGACTCCACGCACGTCCGGGCGACGCCGGGGAAGGCACTGGCGTTGACCGCGGCGGTGGCGCCGAATGCCGTTGCCGCCGCGCAGTACTACCCGCCGAACTACTGGTACTCGCTCATGCAGGTGCCCCCCAAGGACGCGTTCCCGATCACGGTCGGCCAGACCGGTTCGCGGGGCGGCCCACAGAAGATCGAGACGCAGGCGCAGTGGATCGGCATGCTCAAGTGCTTCTCGTGCCATCAGATGGGGATGAAGTCCACGCGCGAGCTGAACAAGAATCTCGGAACCTTCCCGTCGAGCACCGCGGCCTGGGACCGTGCGATGCGGTCCGGGCAGGAGGCGCGGAACATGCTCGGCAGCGTTGACATGTTCGGCCACGAGCGCGGTCTGGCCATCTTCGCCGACTGGAGCGATCGCATCGCGGCCGGCGAGGTCCCGCCGACGCCGCCCCGCCCCGAGGGCGTCGAACGCAACATCGTCGTCACGCTGTGGGATTTTGCCGGTCCGGCGGCCTTTGTCCACGGGATCGGCGTGACCGACAAGCGCCATCCTTCTGTGAACGCGTACGGCCCGATCTACGGTGGTGAGTGGTCGCAGGGCAGTTTCGTGACCGTCGATCCGCAGAAGAACACGAAGGGATCCATTCCCATCGCCATTAAAGACGAAGGGGAGCGCGCGTCGATGCCGACGTGGTCGCCTCAGACGATGCTGGCCCCGTCGCCGGTGTGGGGTAACGAGATCCTCTGGAAGGATCCGGTCAACGCGCACGCCCCGACGCTCGACGCAAAGGGCAACGTCTGGGTCAACGTCGAGACGCACCCGCCGAACAAGCAGCCCGCGTACTGCAAGGCGGGGTCGAGCAATCCCTTCGCGAAGAACGCGCCCATCGACGAGAATTCCCGCGGCGTCGATGTCTACGACCCGAAGACCGGGAAGTTCCGGATGTTCGACCTGTGCTTCCACAGCGGCCACATCATGTTCGCCGAGGACAAGGACGACACGGCCTACTTCAGCATCATCCACGGCTTCGGCGGTATGGGCTGGGTCAACACGAAGATGCTGCTCGAGCCGGGCGACGAGGAGAAGGCGCAGGGGTGGTGCCCTCCGATTCTCGACTACAACGGCGACGGGAAGCTCGGGCCGTACACGATGCCGAACGAGGCACCGGACCCCACGCGCGACCGGTATATCCGATCGGGGGGGTACGGCGTTGCGACCAACCCCGCGGACGACAGCGTCTGGTACGCCTCGCCGGGGACGCCCGGGTTCATCGCGCGCATGACGCGCGGCGCCAACCCGCCGGCCACCTGCACCACCGAAGTGTACGAGCCGCCCTACGGCGACCCCAGGCTGCCGAACGTCTGGGGCTCGGACCCCCGCGGCATCGACGTGGATCGCAACGGCCTGGTGTGGACCGCGCTCGCCGACACGGGGCACCTCGCGAGCTTCGATCGCCGCAAGTGCAAGGCGCCGCTGAACGGACCAAACGCCACGGGCAAGCACTGCCCGGAGGGCTGGACGCTCTATCTCGAGCCGGGCCCGAAGTTCAAAGGGGTGACCGAGGGGATGACCGCCGACTACTTCTACGCGAACTGGGTCGATCAGTTCGACACGTTCGGGCTCGGGAAGAACATCTCGATTGCCACCGGATCGGGTTCGGACTCGCTGATGGCGCTCGACCCCACGACGGGGAAGTGGACGACGCTCCGCGTGCCCTATCCGATGGGGTTCTACACGCGCAGTCTGGACGGGCGGATCGACGACCCCAAGGCCGGCTGGAAGGGCCGCGGATTGTGGGGCACGAACTCGACCCGGACCGTGTGGCTGGACGAAGGCGGCAAGGGCCGCACGAGCTACGTCGCCCACTTCCAGTTGAGGCCGGACCCGCTCGCGAAATAGACGGGCAGGGGCTGTCGTATCCATAATGGGCGAGGGGCTGTCGAGGCCCCGGACGTGTCAGTGGGGAGTTTCGTGAGGAGTTTCGTGAGGAGAGAAAGCATGGCAAGCAAGAGCAGGTCGTGGCGAATCGCGCTCGTCACCGGCGGCGTGGTGTTCGCCGGCGCGATCGGCCTCGTCGGCGCACGGTCCCAGCCCGCAGCGGGCGCAGCGGCGGCAGCGCAGGCCGCGGCGGCGGGGGTGGCGATTGACGCCGACGACATCGGCGGCGTCGTGACCGGTCCGCGTGGACCGGAGGCCGGGGTCTGGGTCATTGCCGAAACCCGCGATCTCCCGACGCAGTTCCGCAAGATCGTTGTGACCGATGACATGGGGCGCTACGTGCTGCCCGACCTGCCGGCCGCCGCCTACCAGGTGTGGGTGCGTGGGTACGGACTCGTCGATTCGCCGCACGTCACCGCGAAGCCGGGGCAGTCGCTGGCCTTGACGGCCGTGATCGCGCCCGACGCGAAGGCGGCGGCCGAAATCTATCCGGCCAACTACTGGTACTCCCTGATGCAGATGCCCCCGAAGGAGGCATTTCCCATCGCCGTCAACAACGGTGTGGGCACGGTCGATCACAACGATATCGGCGGCCTGACCGGTGAGCGTCCCGCCAACACGAAGGGCGGCGCGCAGCTCATCCAGACGCAGGCGCAGTGGGCCGGCATGTTGAAGTGCACGGCCTGCCATCAGGTGGGCACGAAGGCGACCCGCTCGCTCAGCAAGAACCTCGGCACGTTCGAGTCGAGCGCGAAGATGTGGGAGCGCGCGATGCAGACCGGGCAGGAAGCCGGGCACCGGATTGCCGCCATCGACCGCTTTGGCCGCGAGCGTGGGCTCGCGATGTTCGCCGACTGGACGGATCGCATCGCGGCGGGCGAAGTGCCGGCCGCGCCGCCGCGGCCCCAGGGGGTCGAGCGCAACGTCGTCCTCACGCTGTGGGACATCTCGACCCCGGTGTCGTTCATCCACGACTCGGGCAGCACCGACAAACGCAATCCCTCGGTCAATGCCTATGGGCCGATCTACGGCGGCGAGTGGTCGGAGAACGCCCTCGTTTGGGTCGATCCGGTCAAGCACACCAAGGCGCTCGTGCCCGTGCCGATCAAGGACGAGAACGACCGGAAGTCGATGCCCACCTGGACGCCGCAGACGATGAAGTACCCGTCGCCCGTCTGGGGGGACGAAATCATCTGGAACGATCCGGTCAACGCGCACACGCCGACGCTCGATGCCCACGGCAACGTGTGGCTGAATGTCGAGACGCACCACCCGAAGAAGCAGCCGGCGTACTGCAAGGGCGAGACGAACAACGTGTTCGGGAAGAACGCGCCCATCATGGAGAACGGGCGCGGGGTCGATATGTTCGACCCCAAGACGGGCAAGTTCCGAATGTTCGACACCTGCTTCCACAGCAGCCATCTGGTGTTCGCCGAGGACAAGGACGACACGATCTACTTCAGTATCATCCACGGCTTCGGCGGCATCGGGTGGGTGAAGACGAAGGTGCTTCTCGAGACGGGCGACGAGGAGAAGGCGCAGGGCTGGTGCCCACCGATCCTCGACTACAACGGCGACGGCAAGCTGGGCGCCTACACGCTGCCCAACGAGCCGCCCGACCCCACGCTCGATCGCTACGTCCGGTCGGGCGGCTACGGCGTCGCGTGGAGCCCGGCGGACAACAGCGCGTGGTACGTGTCGCCCGGCACGCCAGGTTTTATCGCGCGCATGGTGATTGGGAACAACCCGCCGTCCACCTGCCGGACGGAGGTCTACGAGCCGCCGTACTACGACCCCAAGATGCCGACCGTGGCCGGCTCGAATCCGCGCGGCATCGACATCGATCGCAACGGCGTCGTGTGGACGGCGCTCTCCGACACGGGCCATCTGGCGAGCTTCGACCGGCGCAAGTGCAAGGCGACGCTCACTGGTCCGAAGGCAACCGGCAAGCACTGCGCGGAGGGTTGGACGCTCTACACGGCGCCGGGCCCGAAGTTCAAGGGCGCGACGGACCAGATCGGGTCCGACATGTTCTACTACAACTGGGTGGATCAGTTCGACACGCTCGGGCTCGGTAAGAACGTGCCTATCGTGACGGGCACCTGGTCAGACTCGATGTTGGCACTCGACGCCGCGACCAAGAC